>JAUUZQ010000031.1 GCA_030589895.1 Bacteroidales bacterium | reverse complement strand
TGATGATGATGCTTTCAAAGGAATTGAGGCTATTATCAGCTCTATGACACCTGAAGAGCGAAGTACTCCGTCATTGTTAAATGGAACTCGTCGCGTCAGAATAGCCAATGGAAGTGGAACATCAGTAGCGGAAATTAATCGCCTGGTAAAGCAGTTTGATGAAACAAGAAAGATGATGCGGATGATGACTTCCAAGAGTGGCAAGGCAATGGGCCGGGCAGCATCAAATATGATGAAAAGGTAGCGTTCTGAAAAAATATAATACTATGCAGATAATTGACGGTAAAGCAACTTCAGCAGAGATTAAGAAAGAGATTGCAGAGGAAGTTAAGGTCTTTGTTGCTGAAGGAAACAGAAGACCTCACCTGGCAGCTGTTCTGGTTGGTCATGATGGAGGTAGCGAAACTTATGTTGCTTTTAAAATCAAAGATTGTGAAGAGGTGGGATTTACTTCATCATTGATCAGATTTGAAGATGATGTCACTGAAGAAACTTTGCTTAAGCGTATTGCAGAACTGAACACAGATCCTGAAATCGATGGATTTATTGTTCAGCTTCCCCTACCCGATCACATATCAGAACAAAAAATAATTGAAGCCATTGATCCTGAAAAGGATGTTGACGGCTTCCATCCTGTTAATGTGGGTAAAACTGTTATCGGTCTTCCTTCATTTGTCAGTGCAACTCCTTTTGGCATTATTCTCTTACTCAAAAGATTCAATATTGAGACATCGGGCAAGAATTGCGTTATCGTTGGCCGCAGCAATATAGTTGGACGACCATTGAGTGTGCTTATGTCACAAAAAGCAATTAATGCTACCGTTACAGTTGCCCACAGCAGAACCAAAGATTTAAAGGAGGTTTGCAGAAATGCAGATATTCTCGTTGCTGCACTTGGATCGCCTGAGTTTATCAAGGAGGATATGGTTAAGGAGGGTGCTGTGGTTATTGATGTAGGAACGACCAGGGTGAAAAGTGATCTTACTAAGAGTGGCTTCAAGCTGAAGGGGGATGTTGAATATGAAACGGTTGCCCCTAAGTGTTCTTACATAACTCCTGTTCCGGGTGGTGTAGGTCCTATGACGAGAGTATCTTTGCTGTTGAATACTATGATAGCGGCGAAAACAAGGCGACCCGGAGCATAGTGGATCTCGGCAAAGCCAAAGTAGAGAAGATAGGTTTCTTTATTACATTCTTTCAGGCACTTCGATTCCGAGAAGTGACATTCCCTTAAATATTATTTTTCCTACATTTCCGGCAAGTTGAATACGGAACAGTTTTGATGTTTCAGTTTCTGCATTGAGAATACTGAAATCGTGATAAAACTGGTTAAACTCTTTGGTCAGCTCATAAAGGTAATTTGCAATAATTGCAGGATTATATGATTCAGCAGCATCCGAAACGATATCCGGAAATTCATATACTAACTTAGCCAGTTCAACTTCCTTCTCATTCATCTCTATTTCAGGAACAATAGAACTGACATCTCCTGCCTTGGTCAGCACACTTTGGATCCTGGCATAAGTATATTGAATGAAAGGTCCTGTATTCCCATTAAAATCAATGGATTCTTTGGGATCAAACATCATATTTTTCTTAGGATCAACCTTCAGAATAAAATATTTCAAGGCTCCCAATCCAACCTGTCTGTATATATTATTCTTCTCTTCTTCAGAATAATTACCTAGTTTTCCTAATTCATCAGACATGCTTTTTGCTGTTTCAATCATCTCGTCCATGAGATCGTCAGCGTCAACTACAGTTCCCTCCCTCGACTTCATTTTTCCTTCAGGTAATTCTACCATTCCATAGGATAGATGGTGCAGCTTATCAGACCAGTTAAAACCAAGATTTTTCAAAACGATCTTCAGTACCTGAAAATGGTAATTTTGCTCATTCCCAACTACATAAATTAGCTTATCAAATCCAGATTCTGCAAATCTTTGATGTGCGGTACCAACATCCTGAGTCATATACACTGATGTTCCATCTGAACGGAGTAATAATTTTTTATCCAGTTTATTCTGAGTAAGATCAGCCCAGATAGAACCATCATCCTCCTTGATCAAGATTCCATCATCAACACCTTTAAGAACAATTTCTTTGCCGAGCTTGTAGGTTTCAGATTCGTAATAGATCTTGTCAAATGAAACACCCATTTGTTCGTAGGTCTCATCAAAACCTGTATATACCCATGAGTTCATTGTTTTCCATAAAGACCTTACTTCCTTATCTCCTGCTTCCCATTTTCGAAGCATTTCCCTCGCCTCAATCATCAAAGACGCATTGTTTTCAGCTAATTTCTTCTCTTCACCCTTTTCTTGTAATGCAGCAATTTCCTTTTTATACTCCTGGTCAAATTTTACATAATATTTTCCTACCAGATGGTCTCCTTTAATTCCAGTAGACTCAGGTGTTTCATTGTTTCCAAACTTCTGCCAGGCAATCATAGACTTGCATATATGGATACCCCTGTCGTTTACAAGATTTACTTTTTTAACAGTTTTACCTGCCGCTTCAAGAATCTGTGATATTGAAAATCCCAGGAGATTATTTCTAATATGTCCAAGGTGGAGAGGCTTGTTTGTATTGGGAGATGAATACTCTACCATATCAAGGGGACCGTTCCCTCTTGTCACACCATAGTCAGCAATATCGTTCAATCCGGAAAGAAAATCTAACCAGTACTCTTTTGAAATCTCAAGATTCAGGAAGCCTTTGATAACATTATAGTCATGAATTTCAACACAATGCTCCTTGATAAAATTGCCCAGCGCAGAAGCAGTATCCTCAGGTGAACTCTTCGCATAGCGTACCAATGGAAAAACAACAATAGTCAGATCACCCGAAAATTCCTTTCTTGTTTTCTGAATCTGAATTTGCTTGTTATCAATTTCAACTTCCCACAACTTATTCCCGGCTGCTTTGATCTCTTTAGTTATTATGTCGGCTATTCTTTGCATGCATCTTTATTTGAATTGCAAAGATAGAAAAATGATAATGAGAATTGAGTAAAAAAAAGCCGCCTCGAAATGAGACGGCTCTAAACTAAACTAACCCTGAACTAATCTATGAAATTTTTAAACTAAACTTTAATAATATGGTCTGAGTCAAAGACCTTTGTTATTTAAACGCTAATGAGAATGGTTTTGTTTCCCTGGAAGTGCTAAAAAATGTTAAAATTTATCTTAAGCAAGATAACTGCTTTAGCAGTACCCGTTAGCCAATGCATGCATGATCGATATGACAGTAGTTTTTTTCAACTGAACAAATATTCTTTCCTTTATTCTTCGTATTTTGGCTCTTAATAAGTGATAAATTCTGATGAGTAAGAATTGATTATCTAATCTGAAAGAGGTTTAATGAGCGATAGAAAAACACTTCATGTTGTAGCCTTTAATATTCCGTATCCACCAGATTATGGGGGAGTTATTGACGTTTATTATAAGCTTAAAGCGCTAAATAATGCTGGAGTTGACATAATTTTACACTCATATACATATGGCCGGGAAAGACCAAAGGAGCTCGAAGAGGTCTGTAAGGAGGTTCATTACTATTCGAGAAAATCCGGATTAAGTTATTTTTTCGGATCACTGCCATATATTATAGCTACCAGAAATTCGAAAGAGTTAAGCCGTAATCTCTTAAAAGATAAGCATCCTGTATTGTTTGAGGGTTTGCATTCTACATATTCTTTACCTGTTTGCAAAGAAGCCGGTAAAGCATGTCTGGTAAGAACTCACAATATAGAACACCGGTATTATGGCATGCTTTCAAAAAGTGAAAGAAATCTGTTTCGTAAAATTTTCCTTATCTCAGAATCGAGAAAACTCCGGAAATATGAAGCAATATTGACCAGGGCGGATCATCTCCTGTCGATCTCAACCACAGATGCTTCTTATTTCAGAGAGCAATATGGTGATAGCCATTTTGTTTCAGCCTTTCATCACTATTCAAGTGTTGAATTAATTGAGGGGAAAGGAGACTATATCCTTTTTCATGGAAATCTTTCAGTACCGGAAAATGAAAGTGCAATTCTATACCTTATTCACAAGGTACTGTCTAAAATTAGTTATCAGGTGAAAATTGCCGGTAAAGATCCCGGGAAGGTTCTCAAACGCATTTGCAATAAACATCCTCATATCGAATTGTTGCCAAATGTTTCAGGTGAAGAGATGAACCGATTGGTTCGGGAAGCTCATATTAATTTGCTGTATACTTATCAGCCAACAGGATTAAAACTTAAGCTTTTGCATAGCTTATATGCCGGACGATTTTGCCTGACAAATCCATTGATGCTCAGTGGTAGTGGATTGGATGATCTATGTGAGATATACAGCAATCCGGATCAGGCGATTGAATTGATCGATTCCTTAATGAGGAAAGAATTTCCGAGTGCCTTTCGTAAAAAGAGGGATATTGCATTGGCTGAATTCAATAATCGAACTAATGTAAAAAAGATTGTAGCATTGCTGGACTAAGCCTTTTGGTTAATTCAGAACTTTGATCCTGGAGGGATCACTTTGAAATACCGTATGAGATTGACACATAATCATGTGTAGTATTTTTATTTAATTTCTTCCTCATATTTTCCCCATATTATTAAATTCTCAAATCACATTAAATTAGCCTCCTGCTTTGGGAGCAGGGGGTCGCAGGTTCGAATCCTGCTACCCCGACTGGGATACAGAGGGTTTCAGAAACCAAAGGTTACAGTTTAGGATACAGTTCAAAGTGGATTGTATCCTTTTTAGAACTATCATTTAAGTACCGTTTTAAATTTTTGACGTGTAATATTCTTCAATATTTGAATAGTTTCTGCATTATTCTTACTAAAGATTATTTCAAGAGCAATTCTGAATTCATTTATTGAAAATCTAGAAATCGTAATATTGGATGAAATAAATATTTTAGAATTTTGATCGCCTGCATTTGAATCATAATACTCCCATGCATTAATGATCTGTTTCTTAGAGAGGGAATTGACGTTGTAATCTGAATTATCATTCATTTCTTTTTTCCAAACAAAAACCCATGTGTCAAAAAATAGCTTTCCTTCCTTTTTGATCCAAATAATAAATTTATCCAAGGTCATTTTATAATTCAAAAAATCAATTGAATACATATAATTATAGATTTCAGAAGTAACATTAAATTTGGGGATCAATTTCATCTCCTTTAATAATCCATTTTCTTTATTATGTAGTATATCATGTAACATCTCTTGAGGAAATGATAAATAACCTCCAATATTTATAATTGATAGACTTTGCCAATCTATTTTATTAAACCTTTCTTTAAACACTGAAGAAAGACCAGAAGCATGACTTCCTAGTACATATAGATTATAACAGATTGCGTCAGTAGTTTTGTGGTCATTATTAAGAGCACTCTCACTCATGTTTCTTGAGTAACTAATAATTCTACTTGATGAGTGAGACATGTCTTCCACCACCAAGAAGTCGTAACCCGAAATAATATTTGTGTCCATATTTGTTATTTTTTTATCATTGTTGTCCGGTAAAAATCAAATTTAATAAAAATAGGTTCTATACTGCTTGATTTTATTGAAACACCCCTTCACCACACTAACAATCCCGATCCGATTCTTTCTTTTCTATTACAATTTTATTTAGTAGTTCATTCTATCCTGTTATTTGACTTGATATTTCTTCAGGCCAAAGCACCTCTTGTCCATAAAAACCTTCTTTCTCTATTCCGCCTACCTCTTTTCCTTTTTTTGTTGTGTACCAATTTTTGTCTTTCTTATACATCAATTTATTATCAACAAACCATGTGTTTATTTTTTGGCTGCTAATATCTGTTTTTTCAGATAACTGTTTTGTTTTCAGTAACTTTGATTTAGAGTAATCTTTCTTTTTTTCAGATTCAGGAATTATTGTCTCTTTCTTAGGGTCAGATTTTTCAACTTTTACTTCTCGAACAGAAATTGTCCTATGTTTACTTCCCCTTTTAATCTTATCAGCCTCCGTTAGTATTTTTTTATATAATTCTTCATCTTCTTCTTTTGAGACATATATCCCCATTTCAACGTTATTTTGTTGAGAATACATATACAAATTCATTGAAGTTACGATAGCTTCCTTTTCATTAATATAGCACTTTGCGTGAAGGTCTTTGTGAAAAAGTAGTTTAATATCATTTAAATTTTCCAGCCACTCGCTGTCTGTAGGGTTTAGATCAGCCACTTTACCATAAATCATAATGATGTCAATCCTAAATTTAGCTCTGTCTTCCAACGCAATTTTCAATTGATTATTTAATTGTAAATATGGGCTAATGAGATAAAGCTTGTCTTGAGCATTATCAATTAATTGTCCTAAAAAATATGAAACTCCTTGTGTGTCTAAAAATTTTGCCATTTTATTTTATTTTAATTGATTCCTTCTTTTTTAAATTGTTTACAACGTTTTGGGTATGGCCAGTACCGGTTAACGAAAGGTTATTTTTAGGTTTTCGTTATTGCTAATTTATAAAATAATTTTCGTTTTTAAGTTAAACTAGGTATTGGCTATACCCTGTGTTGGCGGTAGTTATTCTTTTTCAGGCATGTTCATCAAACATTTAATATCATCTCGGAAAATATTGATCGTATATATGCTGCGGTATTTGTATTGGTATAAACGGTATTGGAGATGTACCGGGAGACCGATCTATAACAGTAACAGATATAGCCCAGTCTGAACTGTGCGGGGCTGACCATGTCTGGTTATACTGGGAAAGTTGAGCAGTGATGTTTATTTCTGAATATGCTGACTTGCAGTCTATTGCAATTGCCTGCAGAGTACCAGAGAAAGAAGAAAGGTCGATTTGGACAGAGGAACTCCCTTCTTTGTAAAACACATAATTCTTATGATCCGGTGTCCTCAAGCAGTATCCGTCTGTCTTGGTATTGTCCGGTGCCATATCAGACAGAAAACGGTTTTTCCAGAACAGCAGGTGCGTTTTCAGCTGTTCTGGATTTGGGTAAGAAGCGGGATTTCCGGCAATGCACGCGTCAGGGTAGTGGCCCCAGATAGAGGCAGCGCCTCCGGCCATGGCAAATCCCCAGAATGCCTGCCTGGTATTGGTCATGGACCATACGCCATCGCGCAGGTAAGCGAACCTGCGGGAGTATTCAATCGGTTTATTTCCGCCTGTAGTGTACTCGTTTAACGTTCCGCTGTACCAGTTTGAGCTGATTCGGTAATCGGTACTGTAGAGGTCCATGTTCGCGGAAAAACTGCCTTCTTTACGGGCGCCTATAGGATGATACCACCCCAGCTTACTTATTAAGTGGGCTCCCCAAGCCTCTGTTGCGGTTTCTCCGGCCCACTCGTAAAGGTCAAAACCAAGGCTGACATACCATCCGGGCAGGGGGCCAAGCCGGGCAGCCACATACCGAAACAGCCGTTGATCCGAAGTACTGTTAATACCATCAGGCGGGTTCCAACTCCTGGCAGCATCACCCCAAAAAAAGAGCTGCACAAACATAGCTCGGTTGTGTGCCGTAGTGATGGCCTGCTCTATAGCTCTGAAATTGGTGATGTTCGGGTTATGTTCGCTGGTTGACATGTCCATCATGTCCCGCTGCGGTAATAACTGAACTCCATTGCACCCATGTTCCCAGGCCTGATCAAGAAAGGAGCCCCACCGGCTGCTGTTGCCGGGAAGGTACTGTACCGGGGTCCAGCCGCATTGGTCATCACCCGAGGTTCCCACGAATACGGTACGGTAGTTCATCCAGATATTCGGGATAATGCCTTCTGTCTCGCCATTTTCACCTGAGCCGCGTACGAATTTGCTTCCGTTAATGTCAAGGAATCCACGTATATCGCTGTTCGGGTTGCTGGAAACCGATACTGTCCCTGAGTGTCCGTTCAACTCAGGATCGCTGCTTGAAGTGGAAAAGCTCCACTGGCCGGTGCGGGTTCCGGTAAAACGGAATTTCCAGGTATCATTATCATCATAGAACATCTCTGTTGTCCGTACTTCACCGCTCGCAGAATGGGTGAACGTAGCAGAAGCCACCAGGTCGAAGGGATTACCGGACCAGGAACTGTTACTTATATCCCATTCGATATATCCCCATAAAAATCCGTTTGAGTTGCCAAAGTTTGTAGCAAATGTATCTAGATGGAAAATGGCCAAAACCAAAACCAGATTAATTAATTTAAAGTTCCTCATATAAAACTCCTCATACTTAAGTTACTCAATAGGTGGGTTCTAAAAATTGATTTTTTTTCAGTTTTCTCAAAAAGAAAAGAACCATTTTTTATCTTTTTGAGAAAAATATGTATCGGCAAATATGATAAAACTATAAATTATACCCGCAGTTTTAAATTACCGCCAACGTTTCAATATATGCATTGCATATATTTGACATATAGTCATCTGTGTACAAATTAGTAATTTCTTTGCATTATTCAATATGGTTTCAATTCTGTTTGTGGGTTCTGCATTAATTCAACTTGATTATCAATATTACATTTTATTAAGCTGCTAAAGAAATGAATGTAATTGTAATAGAAAAAACTCCCCTAAATAATTTGCAATAAGAAAAATATAAAAGAAACAGGTCTAACCTCCCCTGCATATAGAAGTCAAATAAACGGAGAATTTTTGTAGCAATATGTCGCCATAATCATTATCTGCTTATTTATCTTATTTGCTTGAGTATTGAAGAGTAAATTAATATATCCAGAGAGCAATTCTAACATTTTTAATCTGATAAATTTATTTGTATTGACTTGTATAATAATATGTTATATTTTTACATTTATATTGATTCTGGCAGTAGAATATATGTCAGATAGTTCATAGCGAAAAGATATTAATTTGAACATATTTAATGTTTCACCTTAGAGTAAAGATTGATGAGAGACTAATATGTGAAATTCTTCATTAAATATTGCTTCTTTAGTTTAGGGTCCGGTGTAATGCTAATCATAATGTTTAACATCCTCTTTGGCTAATAATGATGGGAAAAAACAATGCGGAAACCGTAGTGCGGGAGCTACTCACTTCAGCCGGAATCACTATCAATGGAGTCCAGCCTTTTGATATTGAAGTTCATAATGATGAATTTTTCAAGCGGATTCTTGAAGATGAAGGCCTTGGATTGGGAGAATCGTATATGGATAGCTGGTGGGATTGTAAAGCGCTAGACCAATTTATTGATAAAATTGTGCGAGCAAAATTAAATGAAAAAGTCAAGAGCAGTTTAAAATTACAATGGTATCTCCTGCGTTCAAAATTATTCAATTTGCAGAATCGAAGTCGTGCCTACCAAGTTGCACAACAACATTACGATATTGGCAATGATCTTTTTACAGCTATGTTGGATAAACGTCTGAATTACAGTTGCGCTTACTGGATGAAAGCTAAAAATTTGGACGAAGCCCAAGAACACAAACTGGAACTAATTTGTGAAAAGATAGGTTTAAAAGAGGGGATGACTATACTTGACCTGGGTTGTGGCTGGGGTTCCTTTGCAAAATATGCTGCTGAGAAATACAATGTTCATGTGACCGGTTTAAATATTTCAAAGAAACAGATAGAATACAGCAGAGAATTATGCAAAACCTTACCTGTTGAATTTAAACTACAGGACTACCGAGAGGCAACTGGAGAATATGATCGAGTACTCTCCATAGGATTCATAGAACACGTCGGTTTAAAAAATTACCGCACTTATATGGAGGTAGTGGATCGCACATTGAAAAACAATGGAATTGCTTTTATTCATACCATCGGGAAAAATGTCAGCAATACTACTCTCAATGCCTGGTCCAACAAATATATTTTCCCTAATGGGATGATCCCTTCAATTGCTCAATTAGCTAAGGCTGTGGAAGGATTATTTGTAATTGAAGATTGTCATATTTTCGGGCCGGATTATGATCTCACCTTGATGGCATGGCATAAGAATTTTGTGAAATCCTGGCCACAATTAAAAGATAAATATGGGGAGTATTTTTATAGAATGTGGTGTTATTACTTGCTAAGTTCTGCCGGAGGCTTTCGTTCACGAAAAAATCAGCTCTGGCAAATTGTAATGACCAAACCGGGAAATAACCATCCCAATTGTCGTTTAAGCTAATTCAACTCTTCGTAAGCCTACGGTCAACTACACCTTGTTTTGAAAAAAGAGGATCTACTAAGTATAGAAGAGAATCACCTTCTATGTTCAATATTTCATCTCTTCTTACTTCCTGGTTTCGAAATTATTTTCACTGGATTCCCGATCCTTGTGCACAAATTTCCCAGACTCATCAGTAAATTGCAGCATCCATCATCTATAACCATGTGAACTATTTCCTCAGGACGATCATACCGGTAAGCTAGCATTACATTATTTCCGGTGATAAAACCCTCCCTCTATTCAATGTCATTATACAGGGGAGGTTGACCGGGGTTTTCATCCCATTTTATTGTCCGACATTATTTGGGGGAGGATTTTTGCTATATCAGATCTGATACAAGAAAATAACTATACCTATATTTGTTGCAATTAAGGTAGATTTATCAGCCAAGTATGGTATGATAAATACTAATGGAAATGTTAGCAATTAGGTAAAAATTTCACCAAGAAAGTTTATGGATAAATACGAATTATAAAATTAATAAATAATAGAGAATTGAAAAAAAATCTTTTAATCATATTAATCCTGCTTATAAATTTCAATAGTCTTTTGTTAGCTCAAGGGTGTGGCCCTAATTGTCCTGCTTGTTCAGGAACAACAAATGGAAATTTATCTCCAAAAGGATCTGTATCCTTGCAAGGATTATATCTACCAACAGGGGAAGAAGAATTTGGTGTAATGAGTCTTAAATATGGTGTATTCGATTGGATGGATTTAGGAATTGGATATACTTTTAAAGCTCAAAAAATAATTTGGAATGCTCGCTTGCAACCAATTAAACAAGATGAAGATAATTGGAAGCCAAGTATTATATTAGGCACAGGTAGTATTCGAACAGGTAGCAGTGACCAGTCAATTTATGTGAATGTTCTTAAATCGAAGGAGTTTTCTGAAAACTTTGCTATGAGTGTTTCTGGTGGAGTAGCAAGTCTTGTTTCTGATATTGATAAAATCTACGGCATTGGCAATGTTTCAATGATCTTCGTAGAAAAGATTACGGCATTTGTTAATTTTGATGGAATTAGTTTTCATGAAGGGTTAATGTGGACCGTAAATGATTGGTTTACCACTGGAGTTATGTTAATTGAGAGTAAAGATCCAGCTATCACCGTTAATATTACTATATCCCTGTTTAATAAAAAACCAACGGCGATATCCCATCTATAGAAATTAAGCTAATAAATACTTAGTTTAGCATAAAACTAAACACAGTTTTAATGGATACAAAAGGTCATTGCATTCAAAATTAGTTGTGCAACCAGGCTCTCCGGGATTCAGATTTATATACTCAATGTAAGTCCTGAATTACCTGGCTAATCTACCTCCTTATCTACCTCCTTATCTCCCCTATCCAATAGAGAAAATATGAGTACAATAATAGCAGAAGATGCGAGGATGACCATTAGTGACTGGAACATTCTCCGGATTAAAAATCTATACTCAATAATGTCCCAAATCGCAAGGATTGTCACAATTGAGAAAAGCAGTACAAGTGCTGCCAGAAAATAGGCTATTACTTTTCTTACCGTTGTAGATGATTTACCTATGATATTATATTTGGTTAATTGATCTTTGTAAGGTGACGTGTCATATCATATAACGATGTAAACTTAGAAGTATTTCCCTGAAATGATACTATCCACATGTTATTCTCAGCTAAGGATTCCTGTTTAATCTCCGGGTAAGCACTTGATATATTACCATTTATAGAGTATCCTAAACGTATAACAGCTCTTTTTGTCCAGTTTAAAACGCTTTCGCTATTTCCATGCAGATAAATTTCTCCTTTCAAAACTCTGTTTGGAATGAATTTCATTTCCTCTTCGTTGAATTGAATATTTGAATCCTTGAAAATCTCTCCATACACATTTTCAATTCCAAGGTCTTCGACACCCCCATGCACAATTTTATTTTCATGAATAACCCAACATTTATCGGCGAACAGAAAAGCAGTTTCCAGGTCATGGGTAGAAAAGACAACTGATTTTCCCGATTTTTTTAATCTATGCAGAACATTAATAATTTCAAATTTATTGGGCAGATCCAGAAATGCTGTCGGTTCATCAAGCAGTAGCAATTTCGTCTCCTGTGCCAGGGCCCTGGCTATCATAACACGTTGTCTTTCGCCATCGCTCAGCCTGTTGACCGGGACATTTGAAAAGTTATTCATACCCACAAAGCCAATGGCTTCAAGGATCTTATTATGATCTCTCTCTTTTATTCGTCCCCACCAATTGGTGTATGGATGTCTGCCAATTGACACCAATTCATATACTGTAAGATTCTCCACAATTGTAGTTCCGGTTTCGACAAAAGAGAGGATTTTAGCAAATTCCTGTTCCGGAATTGTTGTGTTGACACGATTTTCAATCAGAACTTTCCCATTGGCAGGTTTTTTTAAGGCTGCAATAGTTCTGAGCAGCGTACTCTTACCTGATCCATTTTTACCAATGAGAGCGACCATCTCACCTTTCCTGATACCAGCATTTACCTGGGTGATCAGTTCATCATACCCATGGTAGCCTATAGATATATCTTCGAGTGATATGATATGTTTTTCCTCTGGATTCATCTTATTGAAATGATTTCCTTCCTCTTATAACAACCCAGATCACAACCGGAATTCCTATCAATGATGTGACAGCATTCAGTGGTAAAATACGTTCAGAACCAGGTAGTTGCGAGATTAAATCACTGATGAGCATTAGTGCTATTCCGCATAATACAGTAGCCGGAAGTAAAAATCTCATATCAGATTTTCCAATTATAAATCGTGTAATATGCGGGACAGCTATGCCAACAAATCCAATAGGCCCACAAAATGCCGTAACGGTTCCAGCAAGGATACTTGTGCTTATAAATACCAGTATCCTTGTCGTTTTTACACTCACACCCACTGTTGAAGCGTACTCCTCTCCGAGCATCATCGCATTCAAGCCTTTTACTGTAAATAGTGCAATGATCAATCCCGGAATCAATGTAAAAACCATCACCGTTAAAGATGAATTTGTAACATCTCCCAGACTTCCCATACTCCAGATAACAAAGGATTTGAGTGCTGCAGCTGTTCCAAAATATTGCATAATGCTTATAATGGCCGACAGCCCACTACTGAACATTATACCCAGAATCAGAATGGTCATTATATTTTTAATTCTAAGTGTGACCAGCAGAAGTAAAAGCATAACCATTGCAGCACCAATCCACGCAGCAATTACCAGTCCCCAACTAGCCAACACCCCTGTTGCAATTGCTCCGGTTCCAAGGACAAGCACTGCTGCTCCGAGAGATGCTCCAGAGCTTATTCCTAAGACATAGGGTCCTGCAAGTGGATTCCGGAATATCGTTTGCATTTGTAGTCCACTGACAGAAAGTGCAGCACCGGCAAAAATTGCTGTAACAACACGAGGGATACGAAAATCTCTCAATATGACCAGGTGTGATCTTGTAATTTCTCCTGAACCTGTAAAATATGAGAATATTTCATGTGCAGAAATTTTCACTGTACCCGAAATAATATCCAATATGACCAGCACAATGATCAGCAAGAATAGAAAAACCAACTGGAATGTATATCGGGAATTGCCAAACAAGATTAATTACTTTTTAATTCTTCAATGACTTGCATCAGCTCATATAAATCTTCCTTTATCTTTCTGTAATGCATCTTCAGACTATGGCTGTCACCATCATTTTCAGGATGATTCGTACGCGAAATAAGGTCATTTCGCAAGTAGACAATTTTCTTAATGACTCCATCGAATTTATTATCCTCCAGACCTGTCTCATAATACTTATACGTGTAACACTCTGTGAGCAGATCATAAGTCAGAATATTTATGTCTTTTTTCAGAATTCGAATGCTTGCCATGGTTTATAGATTTGATGATGATCAAATTTATAAAATATTTTAAAGCAAAAGTTAATTAATTGATCTTATTGAAGTCTTTTATAGTAGAAAAGCGAATCTGATTGTCCCATAAATATACGAAGCAGGTCACTTAGAATGACATCAGGCTTAATAGCTCCGGACTCCCAGTAATCATTTCCTCCATATTCATTCAAACGACGGTTATTGTTGAAAACCTGAGTTCTTTCAAAAGCCTTAATATTTTCAAAGCGTTCATCATGCTGAAGAATTGAATTGAGGTCATCAGCTATCCCTGCATTTATCCAGATATCTGCATCCATAATTCCAGCATAAACCGATTCAAGATCAAATGGTTCTGCTTCGGTAGTTTCGATATTTTTCCAGACATATTCTCCACCGGCATCTTCAATAAATTGTGATGCAAAGGAGTTGCCTCCTGCAATGTACCATGTATCTTTCCATGGTAAACCAACAAATACTAAAGGAGACTCTATTATAGTGGAAGCAATTTTTCGTATTGAATCATATCGATGTGAAATACCATTAAAAATATTTGATGCGATCTCAAATTTTTCATAAAACAGACTAAAGAATTTAAGCCACTCTGCTCTTCCCAATGGATTATTTTCCAGATAGTCTGCACAAATTACAACGGTAATTCCAAGGTCTTCCAGTTTATTGATGGTTTGGGTTATCCCCGCTTCAACTCCATATAAAAACAGTACATCTGGATTCATTTCAATGATCAATTCATAATTCAGACTGTGATCAAAGCCAACATCTTTTATAAGACCTGATTCGATATCATCCTTAAGTTTTGGATTGAAAACATATTTTGAACCTGAAATCCCTTTTATGGAATGAAGTTCCTCCAGGGTGTCAATAATTGAAATGAAGGTTGTGGACATAAGAATAACACTCTCTACGGGGGTTTTAATAAACTTCAATTCCTTCAAGGAATCAGGCAGATTCTCCTCATTGCTTCCCAAAATATAAGTAAATCCGCTTCCTCCTGCCTTTTGCCATGGATTCAATACATCCAATTGATAATATTCCCCAATTTCTGTAATGGAATATTTTTCCGCATAGCTTATAAAATCACTTTGAACTAAGGTTTTAGAAATTCCGGCATCATTGGTTTGACGCTTGCAGCCAAAAAACAGCATTCCTATGAGCAACAGGTATAGCGAGTAAGTTCTCACTGTTCAATAACAATTCGTGTAACAGCAGTAAGCTGATTGGATGTCAATTTGATAATATATATTCCGGTTTGGAGATATCCAAGACTCATATGAATTGGAAAACCAGAAAGCACATCCTGTTTATGAACTAACTTACCGGAGATATCATATACATCAAGAATAAAATCTGATGCTTCAGTATCAGGAAAGTTTAATATGAATTGCCCGTTCGTCGGATTGGGATAAACACGAAGAGCTGAAGTTTCTGTCAGACTGTTGGAAATATCTATTGCCATTTGATTTAAACCACCAATTGTCAACTGTCCTGAATTAGTTGGATCAAGCCATCTTTTCAACTGTTTATCATTATCCTGAAAATATTCCCAGCCATAATATAATCTTGAATAGTAATCGTTTACATTCCCATTAAGTGAAAAAATTGTGCGGTCATTTATTTCATCATATCCAATTGAATCCCCACAAACTGCAAGACCCCCGGATAACATTCCAATTAATTTTTTTGCCGAGTTAAACAATGGGGATCCTGATGAGCCTCCTTCTGTTGTACCAATATCCCATTGTTTGATCCAGAAATTTGATTCTATGAAATAATCATTCAGATCCCCAGGCACTGAAGTCGGCGTACTTGTTGGGTCATTTTCAAAAGAAATTTTCATTGCATCAGCATTTGGATGGTGTAATGTAACAGATGTATTAAAATCTCTCTTTCGTATATCCCAGCCTGCATAGTAAAGGTCATAATCCTGTGGTGGCATTTCAGAAAGCTTAAGCAATGAAAAATCTATACTGTCACCTGTAGAGATAAGTGAAGAACCACTGATTGATCTATCCATTTTACCATCATTCACTCCACACTCACTATTTTCATAACGAAATGTGAAAACTGAATTTTGGGCATAAAAATCTTTATTTATACAATGTTCAGCTGTTAATATATATGGTCTGCCATTGTATGATGTATTATTTACCAGCACACCGGTGCAAAGCAATGTTGGAGTTGTAATCTGACATACAGATTTTTTAATAATTTGCCAGTCATCACCTTCAAAACAATTTATGTCGATTTCACAATCCTGAGATGATCCCAGGTTCAAGTCAGACTTGCTTGAAGATGCAAAAACAGGTTCAATGGCATGAGATACTGCCCCTATTCTCATCTGTCCATAATCAGAGACAGACTGGTCAAATTGCATTTCAATAATCACCTGATCTCCAGGGATATGTCCAACATATAATGTTCCATAATTCTTGTTATTCCTGGAAGTAAATGCCCCTTTGACATGTTCTCCGGATTCATCATAAATGAAAATTTTCACACCTTCATTAATATTAAACTCAGAAAAAAGAACTCCCAAAGAATAGGCTTCGGGTGAAATGATATGCGCACGCCATATATTCAAATTTTCTCTTTGCGTCCACCCTCCATTGAATTCAGGTGACAAGTCTACATCACGCTCGATCGCATACTGCACAGCTTTTTTTACCCTGTTATACTTTAAGCTTTTAGCAGCTGCCACAGTAAGAGGCTCTTCCGGAGCTAATAAATAAAGAACCTCTTCAGGATTAAAATCCTCAGTATTCATAAGTGGTTTACCACCATAACTTATTTGTGCCTGTACAGAATTAGCAGCAAACAGCGATATGAAGATCAGAAGAAGATATTTCGAGATAGTATGCATTAAAATTATTGATTTGAATCAAACAAAAATAAGAAAAAGTATATCATTCGCTACTTTAGATAACAACCATTCTCTCTTTTTGTTATTTTTACAAAAAAGAGTTATCAATGAACAGTGTATCGCCTAAAGAGAGGATTGAATTACTTAGAGAACAGTTGCACAAGCACAACTATCTTTATTATGTAAAAACGCAGCCGGAGATCAATGACTTTCAGTTTGATATACTACTTCAGGAACTTGAAGAGCTGGAAAAGAGACACCCGGAATTCAATGACGAGAATTCACCAACAAAGCGTGTTGGTAGCGATATAAGCACAGGATTTGAACAATTTGAGCATGCTATTCCTATGCTGTCACTGGGGAATACATATAGTGAAGAGGAATTAAGGGATTTTGATCTCAGGATAAAAAAATCAATTTCAGAACCAATTGAATATGTATGTGAGCTCAAATATGATGGTGTAGCCATTAGTCTTTCTTACGAAAATGGCAAGCTTGTCAGGGCATTAACCCGTGGTGATGGTGTTGTTGGTGATGAGGTGACAAATAATATAAGGACAATAAGAAGCATTCCACTTCAACTGTTCGGAAAGCATTATCCTTCAAAATTTGAAATAAGAGGAGAGGTACTCATGCCTGTTGTGGAATTTAAAAAAATGAATGAAGCAAGACTTAAAGGAGGAGAATCCGCTTTTGCCAACCCAAGAAATGCTACGGCTGGAACATTAAAGATGCAAGATCCATCGATTGTAGCAAGGAGACCTCTGGATTGCTATCTGTATGCTGCAGCAATTGAAGAAAATATTTTCGACACACACTATGAAAGTCTTCAGGCTTGTGCTGAATGGGGATTTCGGGTTCCTCCCTATAGCAAGCTTGTACAATCATTGGAGGAAGTATTTGAATTTATAAAGCATTGGGCAAAACACAGAGAGGAATTGCCATTTGAAATTGATGGAATAGTAGTTAAAATAAACTCATTTAAACTGCAGCGTATACTTGGATTTACTGCAAAAACTCCCAGATGGGCCATAGCCTATAAATTTAAGGCTGAGCAAGTTGTTTCACGCTTATTAAGTGTTGATTTTCAGGTTGGAAGAACCGGAGCTGTAACTCCTGTGGCAAACCTGGAACCTGTTCAACTGGCCGGAACTACTGTTAAGAGAGCTTCTCTGCACAACGAAGAGCAGATCAATCTTCATGGACTAAGATTAAATGACAGGGTTTTTGTTGAGAAAGGAGGAGATATTATTCCAAAAATTATTGGAGTTGATATTTCGGGCAGGGATGAAGACAGACCTGATATTACCTTTATTACACATTGTCCGGAATGTTCAACTCTTTTAATCAAGAAGGATGAAGAGGCAGCACATTATTGTCCGAACACTACTGGTTGTCCTCCCCAGATAAAGGGAAGAATTGAGCACTTTATAAGTCGGAAGGCTATGAATATAAATGCTGCAGAGGCAACGATCGATCAGCTTTTTAGTGCTGGCCTTGTATATACTCCAGCGGATCTATATGATTTATCAGTGGATAATTTATTGATTCTGGACAGGTTTGCAGAAAAATCTTCAGTTAATTTAGTTGAAAGCATCAGGGAATCAACTAAAACACCTTTTCCAAGGGTCCTCTATGCATTGGGCATTAGATATGTGGGAGAAACAGTTGCAAAAAACTGGCATCTCATTTTAAATCTATGGATGCTCTTTTCGAAGCACCGATGGAAGCATTAACGGAGGTTGATGAAATTGGGGAACGCATTGCCGGATCGCTAATTAGTTTCTTTGCTGACGGTTCAAATCTCCAGCTTATTGATCGCCTTAAAAATGCAGGATTAAGTTTAGAGTCTGAGGACAGAAAGGAGAGTATATCTGATTCTCTGGATGGAGAAACTTTTGTTATCTCCGGAAAATTTGCTGATTACTCAAGAGACGAGTTAAAGGAGATAGTTGAATTCAATGGAGGGAAAAATGTTAGTTCAGTGAGTACTAAAACATCCTATGTTCTGGCCGGTGAAAATATGGGTCCTGAGAAATACAAGAAGGCTGAAGCTCTTAAAATTCCAATTATTTCTATCAATGAGTTTCTTGATATGCTTAATAAGTAGTGCCTGCAAGAAAACTGTCTAATTTTACTAAATGAATTATTTTTGAAGATATTTTTATTTTTTAGAGATGAGACGATGCCTTAGTATCAGCGATTTGAGAAAAATAAAAATATCTCAAAAAGAAACATTTATAATTTTGCAGAGTTTTCTTGCAGGCACTAAGTTATATTATCAGTTAAAAAATTGTAATTTTGGATCACGAATGAGTCAATTTAGCCAAAATATAGGAGAGAGAGTACTTCGGAAGCGTGTAAAAAAAGTTTCCCGTAATAAAACTGCTCATAATTTTAAATCAGCCAGTACCGCTATAATCCTTTTTGATGTTTTAATACCTGACTGCTTTTCGGCAGTAAAGGATTTTTCAAAATACCTTGCTAAAAACAGTATTAAGACCAAGGTAATTGGTTTTGTTTCACATAAAGAGGTCCCTCAGGAAATGCTCTTATGGGCTAATTTTGATTTCATCACTAAAAAGGAAATTAACTGGTATGGCAAGCCAGTCGGGCCTGTTGCTGAGGACTTTTTTGCTGATGAACCAGATATTTTATTTGTTTTTAGTTTTGGAAAAAACTTATCTATAGATTATTTATCACAGCTGTCACCTGCCAGATTCAAAGTTGCTTGCTTCACGGAGGAAACAAACGATTATGATCTCATGATTAATCCTCCTGGTGGAAAGTGCAAAATATCATTTTTAACTGAGCAAGTGAAGCACTATATAAATATGTTAAACCCCTCCTAAGTAAAGTATAATATGTCCGCAAAAAGGAAATTCGAAGGTACAGGCGTAGCTATGGTTACCCCATTTAAAAATGATGGAGAGATTGATTATTCTATCCTTGAGAAGCATACAGATGAATTGATCAAACATGGTATTGATTATCTTGTTGTATTAGGAACTACTGCAGAACCCCCTACCCTTAGCAAAGATGAAAAGAAAGAGATAATCAATGTTGTAAAAAAAGCTACATCAGGCAGGGTCCCAATCATTGTTGGTGCGGGAGGAAACAGTACTTCAGATGTTATCACCTGGATAGATGAGATTGGGTCATCAGGAATTGATGCATATTTAAGTGTAGCGCCATACTATAATAAACCTTCACAAATGGGTATGATTCAGCATTTTTCAGCCATTGCTGCTACTTCAGATCTGCCTGTATTACTTTACAATGTTCCCGGACGTACCAGTTCCAATATTGAAGCTTCAACAATACTTCAACTTGCTACTGACCTGGGTGATAAACTTGTAGGCGTAAAAGAAGCCTCTGGAAACTTCCAGCAGATTATGGATATTCAGAAAAATAAACCTGAAGATTTTTTATTGATTTCCGGAGATGACGCAATTACCTTGCCGATGATATCATTGGGTTGCACCGGACTGGTTTCTGTTATTGGAAATGCACTTCCATCACATATTTCTACTATGGTTAATGCAGCCCTTTCAGGCGATTATAGTCTTGCTAGGGAGAAGCACTACAAGATTCTGCCACTGATCACAGCAATTTTTAAAGAAGGGAATCCCACCGGAGTAAAAGCATTGATGGAAATACGGGGTTATGGACAGAACAATCTGAGACTACCACTTATTACGGCTACATCTGCCCTTTATGATGAGATCAAACAGCTAAATAGTATTTTATAAATCTTCTTGCTTGTCCTAGCCTGCTTTATTAACTTCGGTGAGGGCTAGTTGCCAAGTTTTCCGTGACAGCTTTTATATTTCTTTCCGCTTCCGCAAGGACATGGATCATTTCTTCCTACTTTCTTTTCAACCCTGACAGGTTGAACTTTTCTTCCTTGCTGTCCCGATCCCTGCTCCTGTCCTTCTCCAGCACCACCATATTGTGAGCTCTCTTGTTTGTTGGCTTCAAATTTACTTAGGTCCATCTTTTTTGGAACCTGGGCTCTTTGTACAGAACTTGGATCGCGCAATGGAATATGTGCCTTCATTAATGTAGAAACCACATCCCTGTTTACCCTGTCGATCATTGCTGAAAAAAGCTGAAATGCCTCAAACTTATAGATCAACAATGGATCTTTCTGCTCATATTGTGCATTTCGAACCGATTGGCGAAGTTCATCCAGTTCTCTTAAATGCTCCTGCCATAATTGATCTATAGTAGCGAGAATAATGGATTTCTCATAAGACTTAACAAGTTCCTTTCCCTCTGAAGTATAGCATTTTTCAAGGTTAGTAAGTATTTGGAATATCTTACTTCCATCTGAAACAGGAATTACAATATTTTCATACACCTGAGATTGTTTCTCATAAACATCTTTAATAACCGGCATTGCCTGTTCAGAAATTGTATCTCTTTTACGCTTCATGGTTTCCAGCATCAGCGTATAGATCTTCTCCACAAGTTCGTTGCTATCGATCGTTTTAAACTCCTCTTTGTCTACAGGCGATTCGATCGAAAAGACTCTGATCAGCTCCATCTTGAAGTTATCGAATTCATCAACTGAATGATAGTTTTCCACGATACTTTCAGTCACCTCATAGATCATATTCGCAATATCAAGTCCTATTCTTTCCCCGTGTAATGCATTTCGTCGCCGTTTATATATTACAACACGCTGAGAATTCATCACATCATCATACTCCAGTAAATTCTTTCTTATACCAAAGTTGTTTTCCTCTACCTTCCTTTGTGCTCTTTCAATAGACTTTGTGATCATGGAGTGTTGAATCACTTCTCCCTCCTTCAAACCCAGCTTATCCATCATCCCGGCTATACGGTCTGAGCTAAACAGTCGCATCAGGTCATCTTCAAGAGAAACATAAAACTGTGAAGATCCAGGATCTCCCTGCCGTCCTGCTCTACCTCTAAGCTGGCGATCAACACGTCTGGACTCATGCCGCTCTGTACCGATAATTGCCAGACCTCCCGCCTTAATAACTGCTTCTGTTAGTTTAATATCTGTTCCCCTACCTGCCATATTTGTGGCAATTGTTACAGTTCCGGGTTTACCTGCCTGGGCAATAATGTCAGCTTCACGCTGATGGAGTTTTGCATTCAAAACATTATGAGGAATTTTTTTGATCTTAAGCATACGTGCGAGAAGCTCGGAGACTTCTACCGAAGTTGTTCCAACCAGACTCGGACGCCCCTCCTTGTTCAGATTCACAATCTCATCAATTACAGCGTTGTACTTCTCCCGTTTCGTTTTAAAGATCATATCCTCCCTGTCATCACGAACAATAGGGCGGTTTGTAGGGATAACCATAACATCCAGTTTATAGATATCCCAAAGTTCTCCTGCCTCAGTTTCTGCAGTACCAGTCATTCCCGCAAGCTTATGGTACATCCTGAAGTAATTCTGCAAGGTAATGGTAGCCCATGTTTGTGTAGCGGCTTCGACTTTTACATTTTCCTTTGCTTCTATTGCCTGATGCAGTCCGTCGGAGTATCGTCGTCCCTCCATAATACGACCTGTCTGCTCATCAACGATTTTCACCTTATTATCCATTAAAACATATTCAATATCCTTGTCGAACATTGCGTATGCTTTCAGGAGTTGGTTAACCGTATGAATGCGCTCTGATTTCACAGCATAGTCACGCAACAATTTGTCCTTTGTTTCCAGTTTCTTCTTATCAGAAAGGTCAGATTTTTCAATTTCCGCTACTTCACTGCCAATATCCGGCATAATAAAGAAATCAGGATCATCGGAACTTCCTGTCATCACATCAATTCCTTTGTCAGTCAGCTCAACAGAACTCATCTTCTCCTCAATAATAAAGAAAAGATCATCAGTCACCAGATGCATATTCTTTGAATTCTCCTGCATATAATGATTTTCCGATTTAAGCATCATCGATTTATGACCCTCTTCACTAAGCAACTTTATCAATGCCTTATTCTTGGGAAGTCCTTTATGAGCTTGCAATAGCTTAAATCCTGCCTTTTCTTTGTTCTCCTCCTGCAAAAACTTTCTTGCCTCGGTAATAATTGTATTGACAAACTGTTTTTGTGAGTTCATCAGCTGTTCAACCTTCGGTTTATACTCCATGAATTCATGGTTGTCACCTTTTGGAACCGGCCCGGAAATAATCAATGGAGTTCTGGCATCATCAATCAGTACTGAGTCAACCTCATCAACAATAGCATAGTTATGTCTGCGTTGCACCAGCTCTTCCGGAGTATGAGCCATATTGTCGCGCAAATAGTCAAAACCAAACTCGTTGTTTGTTCCAAATGTAATATCACTGTTATACGCTTTTCTTCTGCTATCTGAATTGGGCTGGTGTTTATCGATACAATCTACACTAAGTCCATGGAATTGATAAATTGGTCCCATCCACTCTGAGTCACGTTTTGCCAGGTAATCGTTAACTGTTACAATATGAACCCCTTTGCCAGTGAGTGCATTCAGGTAAACAGGAAGTGTTGCTACCAGTGTTTTCCCCTCTCCGGTGGACATTTCCGCAATTCCTCCCTCATGTAATCCTACGCCTCCAATTAACTGAACGTCATAATGTACCATATCCCATACGATCTCAGTACCACCAGCTATCCAGCGGTTTTTCCAGATTGCCTTATCACCATTTATTTCGATATGCTCTGCAGAAGCTGCCAGATTTTTATCAAACTCGCTTGCAGTTACCTCTACACTTTCATTCTCTTTGAATCTCCTGGCAGTTTCACGAATAATTGAAAATGCTTCAGGAATAGATTCTCTTAAGATAATTTCAAATTTATCATCAATATCATTCTCCAGCTTATCAATCTTCGTATATATCTCTTCTTTCAAATTAACATCCACATCAGGATCTTCACCCTGCTCTTTTAATGCACTTAATTCTTTCCTTTCCTCATCGATATACGCTTGTATTTTCTCTTTCAGAATATCAGATCTTTTTCTCAGTTCATCATTGGAAAATGTATGAAAAGTAGCATATAATTCCTTGATTTTATCAACCACAGGGGTGATCTCTTTCATGTCTCTTTCAGACTTATTACCAAGGAATTTTGATATTATTTTATTTAGGTCCATTTTATTAGAAATATTTATAGCTGATATACTTTTTTAGCAAAAAGCAAAGTTAGTTTTTTTTATTTTCCTTTAGCCTCAATAGCAGGTTTATTCATGATGAATACATTAGCATGAATGCTTTAATTCTGAAAATGTTAAACAAATAAGATGCCATATAAGAATAGAAGACATTTTGTCAGAAATTAATGATCCTTACAAATCTTAGGTTTTGGTATTTGAAGGCTAGCCTGCTTTAGCCCTAACCGAAGGTAATAATGCAGACTCGGAATTGAGGATATCCAGGAAATGATTCTAAAGCAAAAAAGCCATACCCGGCATGAGTATGGCTTTTATATAACTGATTAATATAACTTATACAGCTTCATTTCCACCGCCGCCTCTCATAGAAGGAACATCGCGATCGAACATATAAAGATTCTTTTCACCAAGCAACTTAAGCTTATCAATTATTGATTTTACAGAGGCCTCTTCTTCAATCTGCTCAGTAACAAACCACTGTAACCAACTATTTGTAGTGAAGTCTTTCTCTTCCATACAAACGGCAACAATTTCATTAATTGAATTAGAAATGTACCGTTCGTGTTTCAATACTGCATCAAACAACTTGAAAATATCTTCAAATTCAACAGGAGGCTTATCCAAGCCGCAAATGGAAGCTTTACCATCTCTATCGTTAATGTATTTAACAAATTTCAGCATGTGCATGCGCTCCTCATCGGATTGCATATATAACCAATTTGCTACACCACCGAAACCCTGATTTTCTGCCCAGGAAGCCATAGACAAGTATAACTGTGAAGAGTAATCTTCTCTCTCGATCTGTAAGTTTAATATATCTTCAACTTTTTTAGCTAACATATCTGAAGTTTTAAGTGTTACTACATATTTTCAACAATAGCGTTTCCAAAAGCTGAGCAACTCAACTTTGTAGCTCCGTCCATTAATCTTTCAAAGTCGTAGGTAACCTTTTTCTGTAAAATAGTTTTTTGCAATGCTTCCACGATTAAGTCAGCGGCTTCGTCCCATCCCATATATTGGAACATCAACACTCCTGAAAGAATTACTGAGCCCGGATTAACTTTGTCAAGTCCGGCATACTTCGGAGCCGTTCCGTGTGTTGCCTCAAAGATAGCATGACCTGTAAGGTAGTTAATGTTTGCTCCCGGAGCGATTCCAATACCTCCGACAATTGCTGCCAGTGCATCAGAAATATAGTCTCCATTAAGGTTCATTGTAGCAATTACAGAATACTCTGCAGGACGTGTCAATATTTGCTGAAGGAAGGCATCTGCTATCACATCTTTCACTATAATTTTCCCGGCTTTTACTGCAGCATCCTGAGCGGCATCGGCTTTCTCTTTCCCGTCTTTTTCAGCAATTTTATCATACTGACTCCAGGTGAATACCATATTGCCAAACTCCTTTTCAGCCAATTCATAACCCCATTGCTTAAACTGACCTTCAGTATATTTCATGATGTTACCTTTGTGAACAAGTGTCACAGAAGACCTCTTTTCTCTGATAGCATATTGAATAGCAGCGCGAACCAGGCGGTCAGTACCCTCCTTGGAAATTGGCTTAATTCCAATAGAAACGGAATCAGGGAAGCGAATTGTAGAAACTCCCATCTCATTTATAAGGAAATCTTTAATTTTGTTTCCCTCTTCTGATCCAGCCAACCATTCAATACCTGCATAGATATCCTCGGTATTTTCTCTGAAGATTACCATGTCGGTAGTAGTAGGATTTTTCACAGGCGAAGGAACGCCATCATAATATTTAACCGGACGCAGGCATACATATAGATCCAGGATCTGGCGAAGTGCAACATTCAGTGAACGAATACCACCTCCAACAGGAGTTGTAAGTGGCCCTTTTATTGCAACCAGATACTCATTGATATCATCAATAGTCTCTTCCGGTAGCCATTTTCCAGTTTTATTAAATGCTTTTTCACCTGCATAAACTTCTTTCCACTCAATTTTTCTTTTTCCGCTATAAGCTTTTTCAACTGCGGCATCCAATACGGTTTTTGAAGCTGCCCAGATATCAGGACCTGTGCCATCACCTTCAATAAATGGAATAATTGGATTATCTGGTACTTGTAATTTCCCGTAGTGATTAATAATTTTTTCTGCTGCCATAAAAATAATTGTTTATCTATAAAATTTAAATTGTTTCCTATTTAGTGCTTGCAAAAAAAAACTCCAATTTCTGCGTTATGCTTGCCCAAAAATCGATCATTTACAAGTGCTGTCTATTTTTATTAATTGTCAAAATCAAGTTTAAAGGAATTCTTAAGTTTCTCCATCAGGGGATTTTTCTTTATAAGAAAATTCAACTTATCATCATCTGTATAAACCATTTTTTGACTTTCACCATTACTCAATATCGTCGATTCAATTTGGTACTCTACATTTTTCAGCTCATTCTGAAAATAACGTACAAGTCCGGATTTTATTCTGTGTATAAAATTATCTCTTTGTGCGTTACTGGAAAACTCTACCCTAATTATTCCTGTTTCATCCAATTTAGGCTGACACTGATTCAGGGTATTATAAATCCTGGGTTGTTCCGCTTTAATTGATTCAGCATACGCATTCCATGTCTTAACGATTAGTTCTGTTGTAAGCCTTACATCCTTTAATTTTGATTCATCACTATCTGTATCTTCCTTCGGTTTTTCAGTTTCAGAAGACTCTTTTTTTGGAGACTCTCCTTTTAGCGTATCCTTAATAGAGATACTCCTGGTATGCACCCATTTATTCTCCTTGCCATTACCGTTCTCTTTCTCATTTTCTTCCTCTTTCTGCTCAGGAACCTGAACACGAGTCTCTTTTACATCAACAATATTTTCATCTTCTGCCGGAGCACTTTTCTCCTGATCCCTCTTAGGTTCAGAAGTGCTCTTTTCCTCTGTCTTAGCAATTAATTCTGAGTTGGAGTCAGCTCCTTTTTTTTTTTCAACCTCGTTAAGGTTGGATAATTTTACAAGGGCCAATTCAATTGTAAGGCGTTGGTTCCTGCTATTTCTAAACTGAATATCAGCGTCATTGCATATTTCAAGTCCACGATATATAAACTTTAACGGCACCTCTTTAGATTGTATGAGGTAGCGTTCGGTAAGTGAGCTTCCTACATCCAGTAATACTGCTGTTTCAGGATTCTTACAAACCATAAGATCTCTCATATGAGATGCAAGTCCATTTATAAAATTACGTGCATCAAATCCCTTCTCCAGAATATCATTAAAAGCAATCAATGCACTGGATATATCATTTTTCAGGAAGGCATCGGTCAAATTAAAATAATACTCAATATCAAGGATATTCAAATTTTCAATGACTGAGCTATAGGTAATATTACTTCCTGAGAAACTAACTACCTGGTCAAATATTGAAAGTGCATCCCTCATTGCTCCATCAGACTTCTGAGCAATTACATGCAATCCCTCCTCTTCGGCTGTAATTCCTTCCTCTTTTGATATATATTTCAAATATCCAACTGCATCTTCAGTCTTAATTCTATTGAAATCAAAGATCTGACAACGGGACAATATGGTCGGAATTATTTTATGCTTTTCGGTTGTGGCCAGAATAAAGATGGCATGCCTGGGAGGTTCTTCAAGCGTTTTTAAAAATGCATTGAAAGCCTGTTGTGAGAGCATGTGAACCTCATCAATTATATACAGGCTATAAGTTCCCACCTGTGGAGGAATCCGAACCTGCTCTGTTAAACTTCTGATATCATCAACTGAGTTGTTTGATGCGGCATCTAATTCATGAATATTATAAGCTCTGCCTTCAGTGAAGGATTTACAAGATTCACATTCATTACAGGCTTCAATTTTATCAGTAAGATTCTGGCAATTAATTGTTTTTGCGAATATCCGGGCGCAGGTAGTCTTTCCTACTCCCCTTGGTCCGCTAAAAAGATAAGCATGACCAAGATGATTATTTTTGATTGCATTTTTTAAGGTGGAAGTTATAGCGCTCTGACCTACAACACTGTTAAAAGTGTCGGGGCGATATTTACGAGCTGATACTATAAAGTTTTCCATATGCTACTCATCAAAAAAAAACAGAGTGTAAAGATAATGGATTCCCGCGGAATGCAATGCGTCTGTTTGAACATTTGTTAATAAGATATTCCCAATTCAAGCAGGCAATTATAATTACTGCTCTACCTGCCCTTTTTTCGCTTGTTATAGTTCTTATCGCCGCGTGTTTGTGGCTTTTTATAATTCTTTTTCTTCCTCAGATAGGATCCACCCTGATTGGTTTTTTTGTTTTTCTCCTTTTTCTCCTGAAAAGATTTTTCGGTTTTATCCCTGTCAGTTAGACGTTTAATATGGACTTCAGCTACTTTTGGACTCTCTTCAGGAGTTAGCTGACTTGATTTTTGCACTTCAGAAGGAAAATCAAGTTCAGGAATCTGATAATTCATCAAGGTTTCAATGGCTTCTCTGGCATTCTCCTCTTTTGGAGAATAAAATAGTATGGAGTTCCCTTTCTGCTCTGCCCGTCCCGTTCTGCCAATACGGTGCATGTAATTTTCAGGAAACTGGGGAGTGTCAAAATTGATAACATGGGATATTTTTTCCAGGTCTAATCCACGTGCCATTACATCTGTAGTGATCAATATTCTGTTTTCGCCTTCATCGAACTGTCGAATGGAACGAAACCTGTAATTTTGTGATTTATTGGAGTGGATCACACATAATTCCGGACCATATCTTTCTTCCATGGTTATAGCCAGGCGATCTGCTTCCTTTTTACTTGAAACAAAAACCAGCACTTTTTCATAAATATCACGATCGGAAAGTAAAAAAGAAAGCAAGTTTGTCTTGCTGTAAAAATTAGGTACAGCATAACATTGCTGAGCAATATTTTCCAATGGAGTACCGCTAACTGCTATCGATATCTTTACAGGTGCAATAAAATAGTCATTGATCAGCTCATCAACTTCTTTGGTCATAGTGGCTGAAAACATAATATTTTGTCTGCGTTCCTGAAGCAGGTCAAATATATTGCTAAGTTGATATCTAAATCCAAGGTCAAGCATGACGTCCACTTCATCGATGACCAGTTTCTTAATAGCTTTTAATTTCAAGGCACCGTGCATGGCAATATCATACAAGCGACCGGGAGTAGCGACTAAAACATCCACACCTTTAACAACAGCTAATTTTTGTGTGTTAATATTCGTGCCACCATATACTCCTAAAACACGAATAGTCATATATTTGCTCAGGATTTCAACCTGCTCTACAACTTGCAATACCAACTCCCTGGTGGGTACCAATATCAATATTCTAGGAGGAATTTGATTAGAATATTTTAAATCCCTCAAAAGAGGAAGCAGATAAGCCAATGTTTTACCTGTACCTGTTTGTGCTATTCCAACTACATTTCTGCCAGACAGAATAACAGGTGTCGCCTTTAATTGAATTGGAGTTGGAGTGTTAAATCCTAAATCGTCAATGGCGCTGTATAATTGTTTTGAAAGATTTAGATCTTCAAATGCATTCATCTGTTTACAATTAGTTTTTTACTGGTCAGATGAACCCCGGGGGGCTCAGCTAAGATAGTAAAAAAAAAGCCCGTCAATAATTGACAGGCTCTGTTTTCTCTAAAGAAAAAAAGTTTTATACAACTTTAACATCTGTGGCATTCAATCCTTTTGGACCTTCAGCTACATCAAAGCTTACTTTGTCTCCTTCAGTAATTTCGTCGACGAGATCATTCTTATGAACAAATACATCTTTGCCACCATCATCTGGAGTTATAAATCCAAATCCTTTAGCATTATTGAAAAATTTTACTGTTCCGTTTTTCATCTTTTTAACAAATTATGATTAAATATTAGGGACAAAGATATGTTTTTTCTTTTAAATGCTGGTAATTCAGACCATCTTATTCGTTTTTTTACAAAAAAAACATCAAAATCGCCCATTATTTTGATTAAAAATCATGTAATAACTCACAATCATCGTTGTTTTTCTTTCTATTCATCTCAAAGCCGAAGCAAAATATTTTATCGAATGTTCGACAACGATAAAACTTGATATATATCTGCTTTACTTCACAATAAGTCTGCCTGATTCATTCACTCTGTCACCTTTTGAAATCCTGTACAAGTATTGTCCCGGATGTAAATCTTCAATATCAATCAAAGTCAATTCACTTATAATATCTATTGTGTTAATAATTGCTCCATTAATATTTAATAGCTCAAATATCATTGATTTATCTTCCCACTCCTCAATAAGAATATGCACTTGAGTAGTAGCAGGATTTGGATATAAACATACATTACTATTTTGGAGAAGGTAATTTTTAAAATTATTGGGAAGAACTTCAATAAAACAGCTGGTGTGAGCTTCACATCCAATAGAATCAATTATTGTCAGGTAGTAACTCGTGGATGCATCCGGCTTTGCCCAGGGTTCATCGATTATACTGTTTGACAAGCTTTCTGATGGAGTCCAGATGTACGAAAAAGGAGCTATTCCCCCCATAATACAATTTGGATATAACTGAATACTATCACCATTATAAATCTGATGATAACACTCTCCGGTACAATAGTCATATCTTGAAAATTCAATAAAAATAGAATCCATAGCTATAATCCCGTCTTTATCGCGCACTTCCAGATAAAATCTCAACTCATCCCAAAAATCAATGAGTGAGGGATTGGCAATTGCAGTATCGCTCAAAAATGTTGATGCGGGGTAATCATTGTTGTACGCAAAGTTAGTGCCGTACCAGGAATATGTGTACGGATTATTTCCACCACTGGCTGTGGGAAAGCCGCCAATAACTGTCCCTTCATAATTTGAAGCACAGATAATTGTATCATTTCCAGCATTAGCAACTAACTGACTGCGTAATTCAGCTGTGTAAAAAAATAATATTAAAATAATAATAAGCTGTGAGCGTGCCTTAAGCATCTTTTTAGTGTTTTTTCTTTTACAAAAATTATTCTCCCTCTTATCATTGTAAAGTTAGATCAATTCAAAATCGAAATCAAGCTTTTACTCAGCGATTTCTATAGCGTATAATCTTTACAAGAACAGGGGTAAAATGAATTTTTGTGAATGCTTTTCAGGACTTGTAATTCCTTCTATTATTCTTAGAGCAAAAGATATACAACACTTCTTTACATCGAGAATTGCAACTAAAACATCGCTATTATTGATTATTGCCAGAATATTATGCCCTTCTTTCTTTGCTCTTAATCAAAAGATTACTATTTTTGCGGTCGATTTAAAAACAAGTAAATAATTAATTATGTTGAATCAGTACGAAACCGTTTTCATTGCAACTCCCGTTTTATCTGAGAATCAGATGAAGGAGGCGGTAGAAAAATTCAAGGGCATTGTCACTGCCAATGGTGGTGAGATTGTCTACGAGGAGAGCTGGGGCCTTAAAAAGTTGGCTTATCCCATCCAGAAGAAATCCACAGGATTTTATCATTTAACTGAATTCAGAGCGCCAGGTGCGTCTTTGGAAAAACTTGAGACAGAATTTCGCCGTGACGAAAGAGTTCTCAGATTTCTAACTATGAAAATGGATAAATATGCCATTGCATACGCAGAGAAAAAGAGAGCTAGAAAAGCAGCATCAACCGAAACAGTAAAGGAGGACTAAATCATGGCACAAGCAAATTCAGAAATCAGATATCTCACGCCACCAACGGTAGAGATTAAAAAGAAAAAGTATTGTCGCTTCAGAAAAAACAGGATCAGGTATATTGATTATAAAGATCCTGAGTTCCTAAAAAGATTCCTGAACGAACAAGGAAAAATTCTTCCTCGTCGTTTAACAGGAACTTCATTGAAGTACCAGAGAAAAATATCCGTAGCAATCAAGCGTGCCCGCCACCTTGCTTTACTGCCTTATGTAACTGACATGTTAAAATAAAGAGCCGGAGGATAAATTATGGAAATAATACTTAAGCAAGATATAGCAAATTTAGGTCATAAAGACGATGTCCTTACTGTGAAGAACGGATATGCGAGAAATTACCTGATCCCTAAAGGTTTTGCAATTAATGCAACGAAAATAAACCTGAAGGTACATGAAGAGAACCTTCGTCAGCGTGCTCATAAAGAGGAGCAATTGAAAGAAACTGCATTAGAGATGGCAGATAAGATGAAGGACATTACTATTACTATTGGAGCCAAGACCAGTACAAAAGGAAAAATCTTTGGTTCAGTAAATACTATTCAGATTGCCGAAGAACTTAACAAAAATGGATTCGAAATTGATCGTAAGAATATTACAATCAAAGACGATCTTGTTAAGGAGATTGGTAGTTATACTGCTACTGTCAGACTACACAGAGAGGTGAATATTGATATTCCTTTCGAGATTGTATCGGTGTAGGAGATTTGAAATTGAATAAGGAAGAGGTGCACAGAAATGTGTGCCTTTTTTTGTTTTTGTTTTACCGCAGAGTTAGGGTGGAGTCGCTGGCGCTTAGGCGCAGAGTTTCGCAGAGTTTTAGCTCAATATGTAGGGAGTTAGGGTGGAGTCGAGGGCGCTTAGGCGCAGAGTTTCCGTTACTTCGCGGCGATGGTTTCAATTTCCACCATTACTCCAAGGGGCAATTCCTTAACAGCGAATGCAGCCCTGGCGGGTTGATCTGTTTTGTAGTATTTTGCATACACCTCATTCATCGCTTTAAAATTCGTCATGTCAGATAAGAGACAAGTAGATTTTATTACCTGACTGAATGTATAACCGGCTTCATAAAGAATCGCACTGATATTTTTCATCACCTGCTCTGTTTGCTCATCAATTCCACCATCCACTATCTTCCCCGTTGCAGGATCAATAGGAATTTGACCTGAGATAAACAACAATCCGTTCGCTTCTACTGCCTGTGAATATGGACCAACTGCTGCAGGAGCTTTTAAAGTATGGATGATTTTTTTCATATCCTTGTAGAATAAAAAAAATTAAAACAGGTTAAGATTTTGTTCGTAAATATGTTGGGTACGAATGAGATGATCTGTCATAATTTCCCTGGCCTGCGCCTCATTTTTCTCTTTTATCGCAATGAAAATCCCCTTGTGTGATTTAAGAGTATGCTCTTTTTCTCCCTCAATATTTGCATAAATATAATTTCTCATGCGGGGCAAGAGGGAATAAATGGGTTCCATAGTAATCTGCATGATAGGATTACTGGTAGATTTCACTATTGTTAAGTGAAATTTGTTATCAATATCAGCTTCCAATTGTGTGTTATCTGGATCTGAGGTTTCAAATTCACGTAAATTTCTCTCCAGCTCTGCAATATTTTCTTCAGTTCGGTTGCGGGCAGCCAACATTGCAATTTCTGGCTCAAATAAACGCCTAACCTCAATAAACTGACTGAGTAAATTCTTATCAAACTTCAAATCATAATAGAGGTTTAATGAATTTATCGCATCCTGAATGTTGATTTCAGCAACATGCATACCACTCCCCTTCTGTATGGTTATCAATCCCCTTGCACTTAATCTACGTAAAGCTTCCCTAAGGGCAGTCCTGCTCACTCCAAAAGATTCACACATTTCACGTTCTGTCGGAAGCTTGGAACCAATTGCAAGTTTCTTCTCCCGAATAGCATTTTCGATGGTGCGTTCAATTTTTTGACTAAGCGTCTGCTTATTTCCGATATTCTGAAAAATATTATCCATTAAAACAATTTTGTAAGTATTCTGGAATAAATAAATATATATAAAATTATACAAAGATACGTAATATTCTCCTTGAAGACACCTCTTTATGAAAACAAGTTATCAAATCATGTACCCATAATTTTGACTCTGCTACTTTTTACCAAAGTTTTTATCGACCTTCACAAAGGGAATAATCAGGAAAGCGGGAATTGTACAAATCATCACCCATATAAAAAAGTTCTGATAACCTACAATTTCCTGTAACCACCCACTTATCATCCCGGGAATCATCATTCCCAAAGCCATAAATCCGGTTGTAATAGCAAAATGAGCTGTTTTATGTTGGCCATCTGATATATATATCATGTATAGCATATAGGCTGTAAAACCAAATCCATATCCAAACTGCTCTATCGCAACAGAACCTCCTATAATCCAGATAGATTCAGGCATTGTAAGCGACAGAAATACATAAACCAGGTTTGGGAGATTCATTGCAATTACCATCCACCATAACCAATATTTCAGTCCATGTCTTGACGCAAGCACTCCTCCCAGAATTCCGCCAAGTGAAAGAAATACAATTCCCACGGTGCCGTAAATAAGACCAATTTGACCTGTGGTCAGGCCAAGACCGTTCATCTCTCTGGAATCAAGTAAAAATGGTGAAGCCAGTTTAACAAGTTGAGATTCCCCCAATCTGTACACAAGAAGGAAAATCAACATTACAACTATCTCCTTCTTTTTGAAGAAAAGTTTAAAAGTATTAAGGAATTCACGAAAAAATCCGGAATCTCCACGTGTATTCGAAACATCCTCAACAGGCTTTGGTAATACTATTCTGTGATATACAAAGAACCCTAAGAATACAAGCGCGATAATACCGAAAACAACAGACCATGCCAGCCTGATATTCCCTGAAAGCCCTACAAATTCAGTACTACTGGGTTCGTCGAGCATTGGATCGAGCTGAAAAACTGCAAATGCCGGCTTATCCCAGTTTTCCGCATTAAATTCATAACGATAACTCCTCATTAATGAAATACTTTTATCGCCTGCATCGTAACTGAAATTTAACACTACTGTTTCGCCATTTCCGGGCTGCTTGCTAAGCATGAAATAAGTGTAGCCTACATTACCCGCCACAGCATTATATTGCTCATCAAGATCAGAATTGAAAAGACTTTTTAGCTTTTTAGATAATGGGGCAGAGATATGCCTTTGCCACCAGGAATCTGATTTTTCAGTCTCATTTTCTTTTGCATAAAATCCATTCTGAACATTCCAATCCTCAATAAGTGCAACAAAATCACTTTTTACTTTTTGATCAATATTGTCCAGACCTATACTAAGCTCATTCGGCGATATAAAATATGTTGAATTATCTGCTGGCAGTGGAGTGATAAGGGAAGGATCAAATGTCTTGAGGTCGGTTTCGATATTAAATTCTGTCCTGACTGTAACTTCAACAGGTGGAAGACCGCTCCTTGCTTCAAAATATCCAGCAACAATTACCAGCAGACCTTGACCGGTAAGCATAGCAAGCCTGTAAAAAGTACTTCGAATACCAACAAAGAAGGCCTGATCATGTTTGCTAAGCCCCAACATATAGAATCCATCAGCGGCAATGTCGTGGGTAGCAGAGCTGAAGGCCAATAACCAGAAAAATGCCAAGGTATACTGAAGGAAGTGGTTAAGCGGAATGGTGAAGGCTATCCCGGCAAGCCCTGCTCCAATAAATAATTGCATCACAATTATCCAATGCCGTTTGGTTTTTAAAATATCCACAACAGGACTCCAGAGAGGCTTGATAACCCATGGGAGATATAACCAACTGGTATATAAGGCTATATTGGTATTTGAAATTCCCATCCGCTTATAAAAAATTACAGACAAGGTCATCACAATAACGTAGGGAATCCCTTCTGCAAAATACAAAGAAGGAACCCAAAGCCAGGTTGAAGTATTATCAGATTTTCTCTTCTCAGACATAATAATTATGTATTTAAGATTAGTTTATCTCCTTCTCATATCTCCAGAAGATTCTGGAGATTTTAGCATCTGCGTAATTGGCATAGAAAGCAATCGGATCTACCCAGGGGATAATCGCTTTTCTATGACCTTGTTTTTTAATGTCTTTAAGACATAATGCCAACAATACTCCTCCTATTCCATAGCCCCTGATTTTTTCATGTGTTCCCATTGGCCCAAACCATCCTGTACCAGCATTATTTCCATCATAGACAGAGAATGCGACTATTTCATCCTTTACTTTCGCGACATGAACCGCTATTGGATCAAGCATATACGCCATGTTTACTTCAAACTTCCACAGCTCCCATTCTGTATCCAATAGTCTGTTTAAACCCTCTTTGTCTAATTCTTCTGCGCGCGATATATAAATATTATCATCCTGAAGATTTTCGATTTTCTGACTTACGTCCCAATCAGAATAAGCAAGGTCAACTTCCATGTTGATAGCCTCCCCCACCCGCTTAAAATTATTTTTCTCAGCAAAGCAGATTGCGGGGGTATACCTTGGATCTACTCCAGGCATAAAATAATTTAAAGGCGCATCATATATCCTGATTTTCTTACAATGAGTTTCTCGGGCCTCTTCCTCCACCAGATGTAATAAAGCAGTCGCGATTCCTGTTCTTCTAAAATTACTCTCAACAGCTAATAGTTTTATATAGACCAATTTTTCTTCTTTGATATTCCGCTTAACTGCTTGTAGAAATCCAACTATACCTGCTTCATTTTCAGCAATAAAACATATATCAGGATTCCATTCCGGATCCAAATAGAGCTTTTCCTTCAATAATGCTTCATCAATAGAATCGAATTCATGACTATCAGCCAACAGTTTTAAAACGTGAGCAAAATCATCATCGCTATATTTTCTATAACTCAACATTTAAAACTCTGTTTTTAATATAAGCTGCAATTCATTAAATCCTTCAAGAGAAAAACTGATCTGCTGAAAAATATCCTCAATATCAGCTGTCGTTATCTTGGTAAAATCTTTTTCCAGCGGTGTGATCAGAGTGCCTCCCATATCAACTGAAGCAGGGCTCAATAATATATTCGATTCCCCAGTCTCAAAGTATTGCCAGGGACGATGCTTTCCTCTAAAGAATATTAAGACCTTCCAGGAATCCTGAAAGTATGACAGGATATTTAGCATCGGTTCATCATTTTGAGTCAAAATTGAAAATCGCTTATATATCCTTTCAAAGGTCTTAATTAATTCGGCTCTGCTATCTGATTCAAGCACAATAAATTTCCTCAGTGAATCATCAATAGCCGATATTTTAATACCCTGCTTTTCAAATAATCGGGTTGCATAAAATGCTGCAAGCCCATGTAATTCTTTTTCAAGGGGAAGCAATCCGAGATTCCCGGCTTGAAAATGCAGATGATCAGGTGCAGAAGCTCCACAGTTTGGTGAATTATAGAAAAGCACCAGATCCGGAAGTAATTTTGATATATCCAGA
>JAUUZQ010000108.1 GCA_030589895.1 Bacteroidales bacterium | reverse complement strand
GAAGGAATGCTAAATAAGAACAACCAGAGCATGGCAGTGATGCATCGTTGGCGTGTTGAAGGACAGGATGAGGAGGGGATGCTTCCACGTGCCTACCTCGATCATCCTGCCAATAACCTGGGCTCCAGCCGGTATGTTGAAGATGGAGATTTCGTGCGTTTAAATAACCTCTCTCTGAGATACGGTCTCCCTGCAAAAATGAGCAGGAAAATTCATGTCAGCAGTATAGATCTGGCTTTAAGCATGCGTAAAATATTGACTTTTACAAACTATTCCGGCCCAAACCCTGAAATACCCCAGGATTCATCAGATCCATTCTGGTTCGGAACTGATAATGCAAGGACACCGCCACCTGAGGCTTATACGCTTAGTATCTCAATCGGTTTTTAATGATAGGAATGAAACAATTATCCAGATACCTGTTTATTATAATGATGTTGATTGCATCATCCTGTGATAGTTGGCTGGAATTGGTGCCTCCTGACGGACTTGTCCAGGATGAATACTGGCAGACCAAGGAGGACATTAAAGCGACGCTGATGGGTGCTTATAATCAGCTGACTGATATGGATGAATCGCTTTTCCTCTATGGAGAGATCAGAGGAGGACTTATTGATGAAGATAACAATACTCCTGCATATATTCGTGAAACTCTGAAAGGAAATATTAAGCCAGACAACGACCTGTGCAATTGGTCCGGTTTTTATAAGGTTATCAATTACTGCAATAGTGTACTCAAGTATAATCCCATCATCTTTGAGCTGGATCAAACCTATTCTGAATACCAGATGCTGGGAATAGCGTCTGAAGCGCTGTTCCTCAGGAGCCTTTCATATTTCTACCTGATCAGGATTTTTAATGAAGTACCTCTTGTATCACATCCAACTGAATCTGATAATGTTGAACTATATCCCCACAAATCTCCTGAGCATGTAATCATTGATACAATCAAGGCAGATTTGATTAAGGCACGCAATTATATATCGGATGATTATGGTTCCATTGAGAATAACAGGGGACGTGCATCTAAAAATGCCATCAACGCGCTCCTGGCTGATATCAGTTTATGGAACTTCGATTATGAAGAGGGTCTGGGCTATATTGAAGCAATTGAGAACACTGTAATCAACCTTGTATCCAGTGGTGAATGGTTTACGAATTTTTATCCGGGTAACTCAATAGAAGGTATTTTTGAACTTCAGTATGATGCATCACTGTCCCAGAATAACTCTATGTATTCAGCAACCTATACTTCAGATATATATATTGCAAGTGCAGGTGCTATCGAACTTCTTTCCAGAGAAACCGCAAAAGAAATTGTAAGGGGTGACGGATCCTACAGGAGTTCTGATTCAAAAATCTGGAAATACTGCGGTTCCTCAAATGATGGAAATAGTTTGAGACCGGGATCGGATAAGAATAGTGCCAACTGGATTTTTTACAGATATGCTGATATACTTCTAATGAAAGCCGAGGCGCTGTCTCAATTGGGACGGTTCAGTGAAGCCATTGAATATATAAATATGGTCAGGGAAAGGGCACAGATGAGTACTAAATCAGCGCCGCAGAGTCCTGAGGCATTTGAGGACCTAATACTTGAAGAGCGAGCAAAGGAGCTGGCATTCGAAGGGAAGCGATGGTTTGATCTTCTCAGAATGGGACGCAGAAATGATTATGCCAGAAAAGATAAGTTGATCGACATCATTGTAAAAAATGTTCCATCCAACCAGCGACTGGTACTGGCATCCAAGTTAAAGGATCCAATGGGATGGTACTTTCCAATAGAAGACATTGAAATTGAGCGCAACAAAAATCTGGTGCAAAATCCTTATTATGAGGGATATTAGAAATCGCATAAATAGGGTCTCGATGCTTAGCAGATTGTCACTGTATGGTTTTACTATGCTCTTAGCTTTACTTGTTGGCCTGGCGATGAACAGATCCTGCGATACAACTACTGACCAGGTTTTTCTTGGAGAAGACGCCATCACAATAGCTGCTTATATAGAAGATAACCAGGAAACCTATTCCAGATTCTGGGAGCTGCTCTTAACAACCAATCTTAAAAGCACGCTCAGTGCCTACAATCCTCATGGCAATGATTATACACTGTTTATGCCGTCGGATGAAGCATTCCAGAACTACATTGAAGAAAATCCTGATTATAACACTTTTGATGATTTGCTGAATGATACAGATTTTGCAAATCTCCTCATCAGATACCATCTGGTCAACAGAGGGCTGGAAACCAATGATTTTCCTTTTGGGGCCCTGCCGGATACAACAGCAACGGGAGATCTCCTGACCATTGGATTTGATACAAGTCAGGATACCACGGTTTATCGAATCAATAATGTTGCACCTGTCATCCAGGGTAATATAGAGCTAATTAACGGCTATATTCATATTATTGGTAAGGTCCTGGAGCCAATCAGCTATAGCAGCTATGACTGGGTTGACAACAATCCGGATTTCTCAATTTTTGCCGATGCATTGGCCCTGTCACATCTCAAGGATACAATGGGAGTTTACAGAATCAACTCCAAGGGGGATGTAATAAGAAACAGGTACACACTTTTTGCTGAGCCCGATACAGTCTATGCCAAATATGAGATTTTCAATATTGATGATCTTGAGGCAAGCTTTGAGTCCTCCGGACTGGAGCCCTGGGAAGAGGAGAGTGAGTTCTATCAGTATGTAGCCTATCATCTACTTGAAGGCACTTACTTTCTGGACAATTTTGAAGATCTTGAAAACTTTAATACCTATTCTAATTTCCTGGTTCAGGTTGAATCCGGACTGGAGATAAAGTTAAATCCCGGCAGTGACACCATTGACGTCATTATTCAAGGTCAGGACACAACGATTATCTCTTATGTCAGGATCATGATGGATCATAGCAATATACTCACAAAAAACGGCGCGATCCATCTCTTACAAGATCTGTTGAAGGTAAAGACCCCGGGACGCACAACGAAAACATTTCAGTTTTATGAAGAGAATGTTATTAATGAGCTTAAGAATGTTACAGGTGAGCACGTTCTGGACCTGGAGTCTATGGAATTACTTTATTGGGTAGGTGTTGACTATTTCACGTACGTAAAATCCGCAACATCAATCTCAGCTACAAATAATGATTATGTAGAGGTTAAGGGAAATTTCACGATTGAATATACAATCCCAAAAGTACAGCCGGGTAAGTACGAAATAAGAATAAAATCGGAGTCTTTTGATAAGGAAAATGCAACAATCCAGGTTTACCTCGATGGGAATCGACTGGGAAGCAGCTTCGATCTCACCACGGGAGGTAATCCTTACAGGACTTTTACGGTTGGCAATATTGAATTTCCGCAATATGAAGCTCATGTAATAAAAGTTACATCCTTAATACCTGGTAAGTTTACATGGGATTATGTTCAGTTCATTCCAAATTAATGAGATGGGTCGGGAAATAATACGATATGGTCAAAAGAAGAAGCTGCTGAACTTTCCTTGGAAAGGATTGCTTGTATGGAGCTTCATTCTGGCTCTTATTGCTGCGAGTTGCACAAAGGATTGGGATGAGCATTACGCTCCGGATGATCCAGCTTTAAATCAAACACTTTGGGATTATATTGAAGCCGAGGAAAGTTTTTCAACTTTCACAAATCTCGTGGTTCAGAATGGATTGGACTCTCTGCTTAAAGGGAATCAACAATTTACCCTGTTTATTCCAAATAATGATGCCTTCAGCAAGGTACCCGATTCGATAGATATCGGTGAGTTTATCATGAGTCACCTCATATCGCCCAATGTTTTTAATATAAGAAACTTAAGCGGACTAAAACAATTACAGACACTTGCGGGTAAATTTGCGCTGCTGGAGAAAGTTGATGAAATGTATTATTTTGATGAAGTTGAGATCATTCATTCAAGCCCCCAGTTTTTAAACGGCAGGTATTATGAAGTAAATCAACTTCCCCTGGCAAAACCAAATTTTGAGGAGTATTTCAGGGTTTATTTACCAGGCTTATATTCCTACTTAAAATACCAGACATATGACTCGCTGGATAAAAGTATGAGTACCCCTATCGGTTTTGATGACAATGGAAATACTGTATATGATTCTGTATTTATTACCATTAATCCGTTTGAGGATCAATATTTTCCTGTAAGTGAGGAGACAAGAGAAGATTATGCAAGCTTTATTCTGTTTACTCAGGAACAATATACATCTGCTCTTGATGAGATGGCATTGCAAATAGGAGGTGCCTATCAGTCATATGAAGATATTCCGCTTGTTTGGCAGGAATCAGTACTCCTGCCTGTCGTTTTGGATAATGGGATATTTGCAGATATACTGAGCATTGAAGAGCTTTCAAGTCCGACACTTATAAATATTAACGGAGAACATGTGGTTCTGGATGTGGCAACAATTGATCCTGATTCCAGGGTGCTTTGCAGCAATGGCATTATATATCATTTTTATGATTTTGAAGTTGACGAGTCATTATATTCCGGGGAGAATAAGAGGGAAGGAGAATCTTTAATCGATTCAGTTGGTGTCGACTATTACGTATGGAAGGAAAGTGTAATTGTGCAGGGAGAGATTGTCGAACCCACCAAAATAAGATCTGATTTTGCCTCAGAAGGTGGATATGTGGTGGCCGGTTTGGGTAACTCTTTTGCAGGGACATATTCTGTAGAATTTACTTTTCAGAATATTTTTCCCGCCAGATATCGTCTTGAATGGGGAGCAAACTATCGTCCGTCAGGAGTCTATACAGTATATATCAATGATGAACCCATTGGTGAGTATGATATTTTTAACCTGAGATCTGCCCTCTATAGTGTTACAGGGGAAATATTCAGCCCAAATAGTGCAGGTTTCAACAAGGTTGATTTTTGGGTTGAAAATTTAACTGAATATGGTGATGTCAGAGTAAAATTTGAATATAAAGCGAAAGGAGTTTCCAAGAGCAATGGATTCAATATCGATTATGTTTCACTCATTCCATCACCCTTGTAATTTGAATAGCCTGTTAATCAAATGAAAAGAAAAACTTTATATTTTTCATTTATTCTTACACTGGTCTTTGCAGTATCATCGGTATATGCTGAAGATACTTTGTTGGTAAGCGGAATCATTACGGGTATCAGGAATCATCCTGTATCCAACGTATCTGTTTCTGTTGAAGGAGTGATTTCTGTTCCTGAGATTTCCGATGAAGAGGGAAGGTTTTCTATTTCTGTTCCCGGGAAAAATGCGACATTAATTATTACTCCACCGGGTGCATATAAGTCACAAAGCATATTCCTGGGCAAGAGAACTAACATTGCCCTCAGACTTACATCCTCAGATATTCCGGGTAACCGTGACCAGACAAAAAATATATTTACTTATGTTGAAAAACGCCAGTTTAACAGTCCAATTTCTCTGTTAAGTGAAGATAAATTATATTTATCTGATGAGCAGACAATTGATAGATATATTGAAGGAAACATTGCAGGTGCATGGGGGATTGGCCTTTCCGGAAGACCTGGAAGTGGCTCAGCAATCTTCATCCGGGGTATTCATTCCATGAATGCAAATTCACAACCCCTTTATGTCGTTGACGGACTTCCAATTGAGCAACATGGCAATATGGATTCATTTGCAGACGGATTTTCATTTAATCCTCTGTCAGGCCTGAATCCCGCTGATATTACAGATATGACTGTTATAAAAGATAATGCCAGTACTTCCCTTTATGGTGTCAGGGGATCCAATGGGCTTATCCTTATTGAAACATTGAAACCCACAGAGGTTCAAACTGCAATTGATTTCAGATTCAGAACTGGGTTTAGTTCATCTCCCAGCGAGATTCCACAGCTAAACAGTGATCAGTACAGGACTTATGCCAAGGAATTACTGATGACTTCCGAAATTCCGGAAGAGAATTATCCCCTGCTTTATCCCGGATTATATGTATCAGAAAGTGATAATATGCACTACAAATACAACAATAATACAAATTGGCAGAGTCTCATATTTCGTGATGCTTTAATGTACGATGTGTATTTCAGAATACTGGGAGGTGATGAAATAGCCAAGTATGGACTTTCAGTTGGATATCAAAACAATGAAGGCATTATTGAGGATACGAATTTCGATCGATTCAGCGTTCGTTTTGTTGGAAGTTTCAATATGGCTAAATGGCTTAAACTCAATGTAAGCTCTAACCTGTCCAGCACCGTATCGTCATTAAAGGAGTCTGCGAGAGTAAGCCAAACCAGCCCGGTTTATACAGCACTTCTTAAGAATCCCTTAATGATACCCTATCAATTTGACAACGACGGTAATCAGCTTGCTGCCATTGAAGAGGTTGATGAATTGGGGGTGAGCAACCCATTGGGTGTCATCAGTGGTTTTTCTGCAAACAATAAGAACTACAGCTTTCTAACCACATTTCGAATCGAAGCAGAACTCACGAGTAAATTAAGACTTAAAAGCAACATCGGCATTAATTTCAATTCCCTGAGTGAAGAGATGTTCATGCCAAATAATGGGATGGAATTATATTACAATGATGAAGCATGGAATGCCTCAAAGTCCATGGCAAATTATTTATACGCCTTTACAAATGATAATTTCCTGAACTACAAAACCAGGATAGGCAACTCCCATGTGATTGAAGCAAACGGTGGTTTCAGGATCAATAGCAATAAATTCCAGTCGGATTGGGGTATTGCAAAGAACTCCCATGAAAATGATGAATATACTACTTTGCAAAGTGGTACTGCAAATATTCGGGAAATGGGTGGGATGAATGGTAATTGGAACAGATTGGCGGTATATGGTAACTTTAACTATACTTTTCGTGAAAAATACAGCGCTGATTTAAATATATCTGCTGAAAATTCAACACGGATTGGGCCTATGGCTGACAATGTCATTTCCATATCGGATGTCCCTTTTGGAGTTTTTTATGGCACCGGTCTCTCCTGGAGAATCTCTAACGAAGCATTTTTTGATAATATTAATTGGATTGATGACCTGAAACTAAGATTCAGCTATGGTAAAAGTGGAAATGATAATATTGGTAATTATAATGCCTTCAATTATTTCTCTCTGGTCCATTACAGGAATACAACAGGTTTAATCCCAAGCCCTATGACAGATGAATCACTCACCTTTGAGGAGCACCTACATATGAATAGCGGATTGGATTTTACCACATGGGGAAATAGATTTACTGCATCAATTGATTATTACAGGAACAGAACGAAAAACCTGTTGATTTATGAAAAGCAGGAATCTTACCTTGGCCATCAGTTCCTTCCGGTGAATGATGGCGAAATAGAGAATCGCGGATGGGATTTTGATCTTTTCACCAGAGTTATTAAGACGCAAAAATTTTTCGTGGATATTGGATTCAATGTCTCACATTCTTTAAATAAGGTGCTGCAATTGGAAGCGCAGGAAATCATCACCCCATTTATGGGTGGTGAATTTATTACAAGAGTTGAAGAAAATATGCTTAATTTTTATGGATACAGATATCTTGGAGTTTTTGCAAGTGCATCTGATGCATCTGATGCAAACCTTGTAAACAGGGATGGTATTGCTTTTGGTGCCGGCGATGCAATTTTCGAAGATATTTCTGGTCCTTCAGGTGAAATGGATGGTGTGATTGATGACTATGATAAAACAATCATTGGATCAGCATTGCCTGAATTTTACGGAGGATTTTCGACCCATATTAATTATGATAAATGGCATCTTAACATTTTGTTTCAGGGAGTTTATGGTAATGAGGTGTTCAATTATATGAGGTCGGTAAATGAAGGTGTGAGCGAGCTTGTAAATCAAAGTAGTGCAGTTCTTAACCGATGGCAATATGAGGGACAGGAGACCAATGTGCCCAGGTCATTATGGTCTGATCCGGTGGGTAATTCATCCTTCTCTTCAAGGTGGATAGAAGATGGTTCCTATCTCAGACTGAAAAATATTTCGCTGAGTTATAAAATTCCTGGTCATTTTCTCGTTTTCCGTAATGCAGAATTCTATGTTACAGGAACAAACCTGGTTACTTTTTCAGGATACCTGGGCTATGATCCCGAATTTGCAATCTCTTATCAAACGATGGAGCAGGGAATAGATTATGGTATGTCGCCGCATACCAGGACATATATGATTGGTGTGAAACTCGGATTATAAATAATCTTGGAATGAGGAAGTTACAGTTGTTTTTACTGGTTGTTTTTGCTGTTAGTTTAGCTTCTTGTGAGGAATTTTTTAATCCGGAGCAGGATCTGATCATAAAACAGGATGACCTGTATAAAAACTGGAATGAATATCGCTCAGTGGAGATGGGATTGTATGCATTGCAACAAAAACTTGTTGAACAGATTGTAATTCTGGGGGAGCTGCGTGGTGACCTGATGGAAGTAACATCTTTTGCTGACAGGGAGCTGGTTGATATATATAATTTTAATGTTTCAACACAGAACAAATATACCTCGCCAAATGGTTTCTATGAATTAATTGCTGCATGCAATAATCTTGCCCGAAAACTGGAACATGATCATCCTGAAGTGCTTGAATCGACAGCAGGAATTACCTCTTATGACCGGCTCTATGGAGAGGTATTGTGCATGAGAGCCTGGGCATATTTCAATGCAGTTAAAATTTATGGCAGGATACCGTATATCTGGCCTTCTCTCACATCCACTCAGGAGATCACAGATTACCTCAATTCACCCCAGACCTTTTATGATGTTGAAGATATCATATATAATAAGGATGGTCATAACAATGATACTATTTCAACTGACACCATTGTCCTTCATAAGATCCATCTGGATATGGGGATGGTCATTGACACATTTACCGCGCAATTACCTGAAAGAATCAAAGCGGTTGGAGTTATTCATAATCTTGAAAATGAAGATGCGAGTTGGGATATTACCATCTGGAATCAGAATGCCTATCGATGCTTAATGGGTGAAATGCACCTTTTTAATTCCAATCTTTCAGCAGCTTATGGCTATTTTTATCCTATTCTCTTCAACTTCGATTCGGAAACTTCAAGTATTCAATTTGGGCTTGATAATAAATTTGCAAATAACAACTGGAGCAATATCTATACTGGATTAGAACCATATGAGCATATCCTTTCACTGGAATTTAACAAATCTTTTCAGCAACAAAATGATCTGCAGAAACTGTTTTCAGCAGTGGCTCCCAACCTGTATATGTTAAAACCAACAAAATTTGCAGTCGAAAATTGGGAGACAATCTGGCGTGAAACAGACATCGTCAAAAATGTGACCGATCCCGAACTAACTTATATGCTGGAATTAGGCATCCCGGGTGATTTTTACAGGGGATATGGAGTCTCCTACAGCTATATCTGGGGAGGGCAACCACTTAGCAGGGAAGAGGTAGAGTTAATGCTGACATATAAACGCCTGGGGAATTACCGGGATATGGAGAATCTCATGGATGGAGTTGATACCGTAGTGTATAAGTATACTATTGACAAAGAGGTATTCGATCATGATGCAAATTATAATATTTACAGGGCTGGGGGAATTCACCTTTATGTAGCTGAAATTTATGCCTATTGGTTACATGATCAGTACAATTCGGGTTTATATAATACCAATCTTAACATGGGACTGAACATTCTGAACACTGGCAGTTACAGAAATCCACCAGATATATCTCAATTAGGGGTAAGAGGGAGAGTTGGATTTGGTTCAGGAGATGATAAAATATATATTGAAAATCATATATACACACACGATCCCTATACCAATGAATTAATCGGATACCTTGACTACAGCAATAATTTACCTGCAAAACAGGCCTATCTGGAGGACCAGATTCTCACTGAGAGAGCAAGAGAACTTGCTTTCGAGGGAAATCGCTTCTATGACCTTATGAGGGTGGCGAAAAGACGGGGTGATAATTCATATCTTGCCGATAAGGTTGCTGCCAAATTCACCGGAGCCAAAGCCGAGCAGATCCGTGCATACCTGATGGTTGAAGAGAACTGGTATATTCCGCTGGATTGATTGGTGCTAATTTGATTGCTTGCTATAGGAAAAATTATCAACATCCCGATCCCTGTAGATTTACAGTTTCGATATTGATATTTCACTATATTTACAGGAGATAATGGCAACAAAGAACTGGTTCACACCCCGCACACTCCTGGTCCTGGCCGGCATCATTCTTCTTGGATTGATGGTGTGGCGTTTTTCCAGCATTGTGGCCTATATCCTCATAGCTTCAGTTCTATCACTCATTGCCCGGCCGCTGGTGAGTTTGATGGGAAGGATCAAAATCGGCAAGTGGAAGATCCCCGCTTCCATCAGGGCCCTGGTGACGCTGGTTGTCATCTGGACCGTTCTCTTCAGTTTTTTCAGGCTTTTCATTCCGCTCATAGCCAACGAGGCACAGGAGTTATCCAATGTGGATACAGCACTGGTGGTTGAAGAGTTTGAAGAACCTATTCAATATCTTGAATTGTGGTTCAGTAAGCTGAACCTGGGTGATGATGCAACTCTATCCTTAAGGGAAGAGCTGCAACAACAGATTGCATCTATACTGAATATCAAGGTTATTACCGACCTTGTGGCCACCATTGCTTCCATTCTGGGCAATGTGGCCTGGGCCATTTTTGCCATCTCTTTTATCACCTTTTTCCTGCTCAGGGAGGAGAAGTTGATCACAGAGTATATAGTTACTGTGTTCCCCAAAGACAAGGAGAAAGCGTTCCGTCATGCACTGGATTCTGTGAAACACCTGCTTCGACGTTATTTTGTGGGGATCCTCTTACAGATGACCGGGATCCTTACACTGGTTACACTGGGAATGACCCTTGTGGGGGTCGGTTTCAAACATGGACTGGTGATCGGTTTGCTGGCAGCGGTACTAAATATTATTCCATATGTGGGCCCCTGGATAGGAGCCTCTTTGGGGATTATTCTGGGTGTGGCCACCCACCTTCACCTGGATTTTTCCACAGAATTGGTGCCCCTGATGGGTTATATGCTTTTGGTATTTGTCATTACACAACTAACCGACAATACCGTGTTTCAACCGGTCATTTTCGGAACCAGTGTGTATGCCCATCCCATTGAGATTTTCATCGTGATCATGATGGCCGGAAGTCTGGCTGGAATTGTGGGAATGATTCTGGCCATTCCCACATATACTGTGATCAGGGTATTCGCAAAAGAATTTTTTAATAACTTTAGGGTGGTCCAGAAGCTGACCGAAAAGATATGACCATTAAGAGATCCATCGCCTTTATTT
>JAUUZQ010000078.1 GCA_030589895.1 Bacteroidales bacterium | reverse complement strand
CCGGATCGCCAGTGTTATATGGTCTGCCTATGATGCCAAGACACTCTTTGTCTTCAGGCAGATTTGCCATTACTTCACGACCACGGGCAATGACCTTGTCTTCAAATGCGATCTGTTTATCATCGGCTAACAGCATTGCAGCTGTAATATTTTTCTTCGTGAGGTTGAATTTTTTACCGAAATAGTCATATAGTTGCTGTCCGGTGACTTTCCCAAAATACCTGAATGTCAGTGTTGGAATGAGTAGTTTTTCTTCATTTTCTTTTCCCATGGCAGATTTTACCATATATGGAAATGCTTGTACCCACGGACAATTGCAATTATTGGTTGGATTATCTTCCTCTCCCTGGGCATTGATCATGAATGGAGTGAAGATAAAGTCAACATCCTTTTCCAGGAATTCATATACATGTCCGTGCATCACTTCCACAGGGAAGCAAGTTTCAGCAACAATAAGTTTTTTAGATTTTTTTATGGTCTGGGTATTCGTCTCTTCCGACACAATTACCTGAAATCCAAGTTCCTCAAAGAAGGTTCGCCAGAAGGGAAATTGTTGGTAGAAAACCATCAATCCACGTGGAATCCCAATAGTAATTTTATCTTTTTCCGGTGGTTTTACTTCGTAGCCATTCAGGAGCATTTCAATTCTCTCTTCAAAGAGATTAGGTATTCCTTCACCTTTGCCTTTTCTCTCTTCCACTTCATATTTTTCACATCTGCCACCAAAATAGAGAGGTTTCTTTTCACCTTCGATTCTTACCCTGCGAATCTCACACTGGTTTGCACACGCTTTACAAGTGAAAGTATCAACTTTATAGGGAATCTTGCTGATATCGAATCCTTTGAATCGGGTAGTGAGTTTATTTTCATTTACATATTCACGGGCCAGCATGGCTGCTCCGATCGCTCCGGTCACATCAAAATGAGGAGGAATATGTATTTTTTTCCCGGTCACTTGTTCAAATGCAGCCACAACAGCGCGGTTATTTGTTACGCCACCTTGAAAGAGAATGTGATCTCCAATGCGTTTTTTCCGCACAACCTTTTGGATATAGTTGTGCACAATGGAGTAAGCCAGGCCTCCCACAAGATTCTCCTTTTCCACTCCTTTTTGCTGAAATGAGTTAAGGTCGGATTCCATAAATACTGTACAACGGTCACCTAATCCTGCAGGATTCTTTGCGCCCAGTGCCATTTCACCAAACTCTTCAATAATATTTATTTCAAGCTTTTCAGCCTGTTCCTCCAGGAATGACCCTGTTCCGGCTGCACATACTTTGTTCATTTCAAAATCAACTACCACACCATTATCAATGCTTATGTATTTTGAATCCTGACCACCGATCTCGAAAATTGTATCCACTTCCGGATCACAGGCAATGGCTGCAGTGGCCTGTGCGGTGATCTCATTTCTGATAAGGTCTGCGCCGATAAAATCTCCTGTGAGATATCTTCCGGAACCAGTTGATCCGGCAGCCTTCACAACTACCCTGGCTCCAATTTCGTCTGAAATTTCCTGCATCCCCTTTCGAATAGCTTCAAGAGGCTTGCTTGCCGTGGGAAGGTAGCGCCGTGCTATTACCCTGTTTTTGTCGTCAATAAGCACTACATTGGTACTAAGGGATCCAACATCTAAACCGAGGTAGACTTCATATTTTTCTTTTGCATCCGGAATAGGATGGATATCTTTCCTGTAGTCAGAATCAGGCCGATGAAGTGGTTTGAATGTTTTTCCTCTCGATTTCTCCCCTTCAATATGTTGGTTTAGTTCTTCAATACCTTTGTAAGATTCCTTAATTTCTTTACGATTTTCAAGAATATCGTAGAGGGCTCCAATAGCTCCCATTGATGCGTGATATTCAGGAATAATCAGATCTTTTTCATCTGCTTTAAGCAGCTCCCTGAATGCCCTGACCATCCCGATATTTGCGGCTACACCTCCCTGGAATATAGCGGGGAATTCCAGTGTTTTGCCTCTTCCCAGTGTAGAAATGAAGTTTCTTGCTACAGCAAAGCATAGTCCGGCAACAATATCATGTACCGGAGTGGCAATTTGTTGCAAGTGTATCATATCACTTTTGGCAAATACGCTACAGCGACCTGCGATTCTTGGAGGGTCTTCAGATAAAAGTGACAGCTCCCCAAATTCATTTTCTATAGATACACCTATTCTCTTTGCCTGCTGATCGAGGAAAGATCCTGTTCCGGCAGCACAAAGCGCATTTAGTTCAAAATCTGAGAGTCGGGAAGAATTTTTATCTATTGATTCCATGAAGATTAGTTTCGAATCTTCACCACCCATTTCGATTATGGTTTTTACCTCAGGATATAGCTTTGCTACCGATGATGATTGGGCAACAATCTCATTAATGTATTCTCCCCCAATCAATTCAGATGCCAGCTTACCTCCTGTCCCTGTAATACTTATAAAACCGAAGCGTTCTGCACTATACTTATTCTCCAGATCACTGAGAATGGTCCTTAGCAGCTCAAAAGGTCTCCCATGACAAAAGTTATACCTGTTCTCAATTATGGATGCATTACCATCCATGACAATTGTGTTGATGGAGATCGATCCGATGTCGAGGCCGATATGAATGGGATTATTATTTTCTGACATTCTATCCGGGATTTTTGTGAAATAGATGAGGTCAATCATCCTGTACATAAAAAAAGGGGAGCTAGTCAGAGGATACACTGTAGTTTAACAATGCTTAAGGATATATAGTGCCTGGAAGCAAACTTTGTAAAATCAGACAGTTTTAACTTCGTTGAGCTCGTAAACTCGGTTCTTGCCGGCACTATATAAGACAAGTTAAGAAAAAATGAGGGAAGAACAGTTTTTTTCTTCTTTTTTTAACATTACAACCGATATTTCCATTCTTCATCACATTAAGAAGTGAAAACATTATTCACTAAAACTTAAAATGATGAAGAAATTTTTTACACAGGTATTTATTGGCGCGATGCTGATTGTTTCAATTTCAGCTGAAGCACAAAATGGTCTATTTATTTCTGAGGTCACAGATCCTGGAGATGAGTATACCGGTCGATTTATTGAACTTTTTAATGCAGGAAGTGAAAGCGTTGATTTCACGAATACTGTATTTTATCTCACCCGCCAGAGCAATGGTGGTACAACCTGGGGAGAGGTACAGCTTACGGGGACAATTGCTGCGGGTGCGTGCTATGTTATTGGAGGATCAGCTTTTGAATCTTTTTATGGATTTGCTCCGGATCTGGTCACAGGTATTCTGACCGGTAACGGCAATGATCCATATTCCCTGTACGAAGGCGGTGGACATGTTAGCGGAATGTTACATGATATTTTTGGGGATACTGATACTGATGGAACAGGAGAACTATGGGAGTATACTGACTCCAGGGCAGTTAGGGTCTCAGATGTTGAGGATCCCAGAATTCTGTGGTCTGCTGCTGAGTGGGACATCACTCCGGCAGATATTGCAGATTGTGATCCGGGAACACACAATGGTTCAACACCAGTAGATCCGCCTGATCCAGGAGATTTTGTACTTCAGATAATCAATGACACTGTTGATCTTGGTCAGTACCTCGAGTTAGCCGTAGTTGTGAGTGAGCTGCTCACTGAGGATGATGTCATTTCCTACCAGTTTGACATTGAGTATGATCAGTCTGTAATAATGTATAATGGGAGTTCTTTAAATGGGACGCTCGCTGAGGGGGGAACCATCGTTGATAATGAAGCAATTGCCGGGATGGTCTCTGTCAGCTATATGTCTACCACACCAATTATCGGGGCTGGAGAGATTCTGATCCTTCAGTTTCAATCATTGGCAATTGAAGAAACAGAGCTGAGTCTTTTAAATGCATATTTAAACAATATTCCGGTAATTAACCTGACAAGTGGACGGGCAGTAATTGTAGAAACAGCTCCACCAACAGCAGTAATTACATATGGCAGTACTGAGAACAGATTGGCAGATATGCTTATGATTACTGCCACATTTTCTGAGCCGATGGATATAGCAAATTCTGTGTGGCTTAGTCTTAATGGTGCAGCTATCCTGACAAATGCAGTGATGACACGCTTGAGCGATACTACTTATGCCTATCTCTATCCTATTCCTAATTCAGTTGGGATCGTAAATGTACGCCTGAGCAATGGAACAGATCTTTGGGGCAATGAAGTTGTAGCCATTCCAACATCTGGTGCTACATTCACTATTATAGGACTCAGACTTGGTGATGTGAACGACGACGGGGAGATACAGGCCTATGATGCAGCACTGAGCCTTCAGCATTCCGTGGGACTGGATCCGTTACCGGAATTTGACCCTTTACCATGGGAGAATTGGCGTGACAGCACAGCTAATGTGGATGGGGTAGCTGGCATTACAGCCTATGATGCAAGTTTGATATTGCAGTACTCAGCAGGAATAATTTCTGGTTTTCCGGCTGGATCAAAAAAATCGGTTTCGATAGCCGATGTTAGTGTCAGAATTGAAGATAATTATATTGTTTTTTACTCAAGTGGAGATCTGTTTGGATTGAATGTGAGTATTATTAATGAGAATCAGATGTTTGATGTTCCAACGATTTTGCTGGACAATTCTGGTTTCTCTGATCCGACCGGGTTCCTGTCTGCTTTGAATATTGATGGTTCGATTTACAATGTCGGACTTTGCACATCAAGTTCTCCGCTTGAAGGTGCTGCAATTTTGAAAATTCCTTTTCAAAAAAGTGGCTTAGTAACATTGGATATGATTATTAATACTGAAGAGAGAAGTGAAACGATTAATCTGTCCACAGGTATTGTTGAATTGGAGCAAGAGCTTATTGCAATTTATCCCAATCCAGTTTCTGATGTGTTGAAAATAAGTGGATTAAATGGATCAGTAGTTGCAGACATCTTCACTATTCAAGGAACACGAATCTCATCTGTTATTATTGAGGCTGCAGGGGAGATAAATGTATCTGACCTGTCTTCGGGGGTATATATAATCAGGCTTGAAACAGAAGGGGAGAATGTTGTTAGAAGATTTTTGAAGAGGTAGAAATTTTATTTCTTATGTTATCGGGAAACTTTGGAGGTCATAAGTTTTGGTCTTCAAAGTTTCCCTGTTTGTTAATTTTTATCTTAAGTATTATAGGGAGGAAGAGTGTTAAGAAACAAACGGTTAAGAAGTAGAGTTTTTTCGTCGGGATTTTTTTTTTCATATAAGCAGATAAATATTTGCATTATGAACATATGTGTAATACCTTCGTAAAAAATGACATTTAAATAGTTTAAAAACATGAAAAACTTTGATGTAATTATTATAGGAGCTGGTCCTGCCGGTATAGTAACAGGAGTAACCGTAAAAAAACAACACTCTGATAAATCTGTACTTATTATAACAGAAGAAGAAAAAGGACTGATACCCTGTGGAATACCTTATATTTTTCACGATTTGGATTCTGTGGAGAAAAATATGATGGGCTTGAAACCATTTAAGGATCTGGGTGGAGAGGTGATGGTTGATCCTGTTAGTGAAGTTAACATTAAGGAAAAGACAGTAAGTTTGAAATCAGGAAGTACTTATCAATATGACAAACTTGTCTTTGCCACGGGTTCTACTCCTGTGATAGCTAAATTCATTCGAGGTTATGATTTGAAGAATGTTTTTTATATTAAAAAAAGCTATAACTATATCCACAGTCTTTCTGAGGAGTTGAAGGACAAAAAAAACGTTATAATCATTGGCGGTGGCTTTATTGGTGCTGAAGTGGCTGAACAGTTATCATTTCATCATGATAAAAATATTACTTTGATTGAAAGTGAGAAATATTGTTTTTCTAAAGCATTTTCTGAAGAATTGAGTAAGATAGCTACAGAACAGCTTGAAAAAACGGCGACTAATATTCGTACTTCATCTTTAGTTGAAGAAATTATAGGTGGTAGTGATGCTTGTGTCGAAAAGGTGATTTTAAAAGGAGGAGAAGAAATAGCGGCAGATGCTGTTATTATTTCAGTAGGATACAAACCTAATTCTGAACTTGCTGAAAAAGCCGGTTTACCTTTAAATATAATGGGAGCAATTAAAGTAGATAGTTACGAACGCACATCAGTAAATGATGTTAGCGCAGTGGGAGACTGCTCTCAGACCATTGGTTTCTTAACTGGTCGCAGTGATCAAATTATGCTTGCTTCCACAGCTACAGCAGAAGCACGAGTATTAGGTTACAATTTATTTGTTGTTAAAATCAAAAAGCTCTTTAGTGGAACACTGGGTATTTTTTCAACAAAGATAAATGGCTTAGCGATGGCTGCTGCTGGTATTGATGAGAGAAGTGCAAGTGAAGCTAATATTGATTTTTTATGTTCAAAATTCACTGATGTTGACAGGCATCCAGGAACTATTCCCGGGACATCACCCATAACGGTTAAATTGTATTTTTCACCATCGGACGGGACAGTTCTTGGTGGAGAAGCGTGGGGATCAGATGCTGCAGGTGAGCTTATCAATATCATTGGATTGATCATCCAAAAAAGCATCACTATATATGAACTTGTCTCTTTTCAGATAGGCACCCATCCTTTATTGACCAGTGCACCTACTAAACCTTTGATTATCAAAGCTGCAGAAGCTGCAATTTCTATGATTCAGATTACAAAAAAGAATTAATTAGTTTTATTATTCCTTATCGGCAATAATGATTGCAGGTTTATGCTGATCATATTCATTTTTATCAATCCAAGTATAGGATAGAATTATAATTAGATCCCCTACCTGGACTTTCCTGGCAGCAGCACCATTTAATATGATTTCTGAACTGTCTTTTTCGCCTTTTATTACATACGTTTCAAACCGTTCTCCATTATTAATATTCAATACCTGCACTTTTTCAAATTCGACTAAATCTGCTTTGTGCATCCAGGCTTCATTTATAGTTATGCTTCCTGAATAGTTCAAATCAGCACCTGTTACTGTTGCTCGGTGTATTTTTGATTTTAAGACTTCTATCATCATATTAGTTTGTTATTAGTTTCATGTCATAGAATTGTTATTCAAAATTAGATAAAAATATTTGTATAATGCACATATGCGCATTATATTTGTATATATAATACCAAGATCTGATTATAAATATGGCCAGAAATGTTGGTCATGGAATGTTGTATTTGTACAAAGTGTGGGCATATCTAGAAAAGGGAAGAACTGGTCAGGGGAAAAGATCAGTTTCTTTTCGAATAGTTATTTCTGCCCAGGTCCTACAGATTTATTGTAAAATTTAAAAAAATGTAAGATGAAAAATTTAATAAACTTATTTGACCAGTTAAACTGGGAAAAGGCTGATAATTATCCAGAGGGTACATTTAAAAAAACTCTGAGGGATGAAAATGGCGCAAAGACAATCTTGCTAAAAATGCCAGCTGGATTTAGAATGGAACCTCATTCTCATATAACAACAGAACAAAACCTTGTGATTGAAGGCTCCCTTACTTTTGACGGTAAAACATATAATAAAGGTTCCTATCAACTTTTTAATGCTCGTGAAAATCATGGGCCTTTTTATTCCAGGGATGGTGCATTGGTTCTGGTTATATGGGATCCTTATATGACAACTGAGTAACTAAGCAAATTGATACACGTATCTTTTGCCCTTTAGGGCATGATATCCTAAGATATGGAAGGGGTTTCTGTCTGTTAGTTTGTAACTATAGTAGTTGCTTTGATGGTCGGATTATAGGCTTACATCATAAAACTGTAAAAATTAGGTAAGATGATAGAATTAAAAAACAGATTCATTATGGCTCCTGTTAAGCTTGGTTACAGTGATGGGAAATTATTTTTGGTCATTTACAGACAATGCATGTGAAAATGGAGGAGCAGTACCTCAAAGCATGGACGAAGGAATGATGGAAAGGGTGATTCATACTTTTAAAGATGCAGCAAGGAGGGCTGTTTTAGCTGATTTTGATATGATTGAGCTTCAATTGGGGCATGACCTCTGGAAAAAGAGCTGGAGGAAAAGATGTTTGTGTATGTGACTGGTGATGCAAGGGATCCTGGTAATGCACAGGATTCAATCCATGGAGCATACGAATTTGCAAAAAATTTATAATATGAAAACAACTAAGATAGGAATCATTATTTGTGATCGATACCGCAATTGTGGTGGAGGCAAATGTTTCAGAGCTCTTCAAAATAGAGAGGGAGCCTTTGATATATACGCAAAAGAGGACCATGTGGAAATAGTTGGATATGCTAATTGCGGTGGTTGTCCGGGGGGCAACATAGAATATGTCCCTGAAGAGATGAAGAATAACGGAGCAGAAGTTATTCATTTTGCTACTGGTTTTGTAGTGGGCTATCCACCTTGTCCCCATATCAAACATTTTCAGGAGATGATTCAGGAGAAGTTTAATATGAAAGTTGTTGTTGGCACTCATCCAATCCCACAAAAATACTTTGTCACACATTCCAAACTTGGAACATGGAGATCTCAGGAGCTTTCGGCATATATTAAACCAAGCCTGAGTAGTGAAAAGCTCAGATTGCTTTATGATTAATTGAGCCCCTTGGCCCTTACGTCGGAGATATCTGAACATACTATTATTTCTTCCGAACATATGAAAATTCAATTTGGAAGTATACGCTGTTTAACAAGCTCTTCTTTAAAACTATAGAAGTGTTTTGTAATCAAACGAGGATTATTATAATAAAAAACACACTATGTATAAACATCTATTTGGTCCTGTGCCCTCACGCAGATTAGGTATGTCTTTAGGGATTGATTTAATCCCACATAAAATATGTTCATTTAATTGTGTTTATTGTGAATGTGGGCGGACTACAAACCTTACCAGTGAAAGAAAAGAATATGTACCGCTTGAAGGTGTATTGAAAGAATTAAAACATTTCTTTAGCAATAATCCAGATCCGGAGTACATCACATTTTCAGGAGCTGGTGAGCCTACCCTTAACATTCACATTGGTGATGTATTGAAATTTCTTAAGAAAACCTGGCCTCATATTCCTGTTGCGGTATTAACTAACGGGAGTCTGCTCAGCGATCCCGAAGTAAGAAAAGAGTTATTAATTGCAGATGTTGTTTTACCCTCACTGGATGCTGTTACGGAAAAGTCATTTCGTAAAATTAACAGACCTGTTCGGAGTCTCACTTTAGAAAATTACATCCAGGGACTAATGGATTTCAGAAAAGAGTTTCAGGGGGAAATATGGCTTGAAATATTCATACTTCCCGGGTACAATGATGAACCTGACAATATAAATGCTTTGAAAGATATTTTATTGAAAATCAAGCCTGAAAAAATTCAGTTAAATTCGCTTGACAGACCGGGGGCAGTGGATGGATTAGTAGCAGCTGGCAGAGATGAACTCAACCGGATTTCCAATCTCTGGGGATTTGAGAATGTTGAGATTATCGCAGCTGCAATCGAAAGACAAGATGTGAAATCATATCGAACTGATGTGGAAAGTGCTATTATAGAAACTCTTTTAAGACGACCTTGCACCTTGAAGGATCTGGAAAAAATTCTGGGCCTTCATATCAATGAAATCAATAAGTATCTTGGTGTACTGGAGGAATCGGGAGCGATTGAAACCACAAATCAGGAGCGTGGTGTGTTTTACCAACTCAAAAAAAAATGACCCTGTGATTTCACAAGGTCTTTTTTTGTGGATTGTATCCAACGTAGCTCGCTTCGGCGAGCGAAGGTGGAGTATGTTGGAATTAATCCAGTGAGCTCTTGGCTGTCAGCGAGATTACTATTGTCACATACCCGTTGGAAATCAGATATATAACAAATACGTATGATTGCAAAAAGTTGCAAAATGGTGTGAAAGGATAACAGATTAGGATGCTGTTTTTAGTTTGAGATTTAAATAATGAGGCTATCATGTGATTTTACAACTTAGTTTAAAACATATAAATAGCTACTTATAATCCGAATAATATATAATAAATAGGGAATTAAAACTATAAAAAACATAATATAATAGGAATTGAAAATTATTCTATTACCTTTACTTAAAATGTAATAGTATGATTATAAGGACACAAACGACTGAAATTGAAAGAGCATTTTTTAAAGGTAAGGCTATAATTGTCAGCGGAGCACGACAAGTTGGAAAGACAACATTGTTGGAGCATATATTGCAAAAATACCAGGATAAGCTATTGGCTTTAGATGGAGATGATATTACCATTCAGCAGTTATTAAATAGACCAAACACTCAACAGCTCCGGCAGATAATAGGGGACAAAAAACTTATATTTATTGATGAAGCACAAAGGATCCCTGAAATCGGCCTAACTTCTAAAATTATTATTGATAAGTTTAAGGATGTACAGTTAATATTGAGTGGTTCTTCATCATTTGATTTGTACAGTAAGGTTAATGAACCACTAACAGGTAGGAAATGGTCTTTTAATCTTTGGCCTGTATCCTGGGAAGAGTGGCAAAAGCATGTGGGGTATGTAAAGGCAGAGCAGGATGTTGAAAATCGTATGGTTTTTGGGTTCTACCCCGACGTGTTAAATCATGAGGATAATCCTGAACGAGTATTGAAAGAGTTGGCGGAGAGTTATTTATATAAGGATATTTTAATGTACGAAGGTTTGAAAAAACCAACTGTTATAAAGAACTTACTTCAGGCTTTAGCATTTCAGGTTGGGAGTGAAGTATCATTACAGGAACTGGGACAGACTTTAGGTGTCGATCCAAAAACGGTTAATGTTTATATAGATATATTAGAGAAAGCGTTCATTGTTTTCAGGCTTTCACCCCTAAGCAGGAATTTGAGAAATGAGATAAAGGCGAAAAATAAGGTATATTTTTACGATAATGGAATACGTAATGCTGTAATTGGTCAGCTACAACCATTAGCGATACGTCAGGATATTGGAATTTTATGGGAGAATTTTATGGTAAGCGAAAGGGTGAAGCAGATTAGCATAAATAATGATCTTCGTAACTGCTATTTTTGGAGATCAACTCAGCAGCAGGAAGTTGATTTTATCGAAGAAGTTAATGGGAAATACTTCGCATATGAATTTAAATGGAACGAAAAAAAGAAAATTAAAATCCCGAAAACTTTTTCTAATAACTATAAATCAGTTGACAAGGGTATCAATAGAGGTAATTTTAGAGAATTTGTAGTTTTTATGGAATAATAAGGTTCTGTCGCATTAATTATTTTTTGACCGTTTATTACCGAAATTGCTCTTCCTTCAAAAATTAAATCACAAATAATCAACACTTTAGTTTTTATCAAAAAAGACTAAAGACAGTAGATTTTAGATTAATGCGACAGAACCAACAAGCAGACTATAATAAAATTCAGGGACTAACCTTTGGCTCAGTCAGTAAAGAACAAAAGGCTGAAATCAAGGCAAGTTATAATAATTGGGACATTGTTAATTCAATCATAGTAATAGCAATAATCATCGCATTCTACGCCTATTTCTGGTAAGGGATCTTATTAGTGTAAAAAAAATCAAAAATCTACTAAATGAGTATAGCAATCATAAGAGGGACGGGCATGACTTATTACAGTCCATTATTAAAATTTGGATCAGAAAGTACTATTGTAGATGGGGTACTTCCATTTATTGTTGACAAATTCTCCAGAAAAACTGGTGTTTGTTTTAACTTCAACTCAAGATACTCACCGGCGTCATCATCACCTCTAATCCCAAAGAAATTAATCTCTGCCTCTATACCTGATAATAGTTGAGCAGCATGAATAAGTGATACAATAGAAGGTCCTCCGACATTAAATGCAGGTGTAATTCCTTTTCCAATTATATCCTGAACAATTTCGCTCAGCTCACTGCTCGCAAATTTTTCAAGTTGCTCAGAAAACACCAGTCGTCCCGGATGCAATCCTCCATCATTTGCCCTCTGCGATAAGTATTTTCTCGTCGAAGAAGAATCGAAATCAATACCGTTATATATTTGATCAACAAGGCAGCAGCCAGCTCCTGAAATCTTTATTGGCATAATCAATATGTATTTAAGAATACCTTATATCTTAATAGTCTATTTTTACAATCTCCATCGCCGCTTTCATATATCCCATGGCGTAAGCCATTCCTGCATACCATGGACCATCACAGCTCATTTGAGGTGTGTGATCTGGTATCAGCGTTCCCTCAAATCCATTTTCTTTCAGTATTTTAAGAATCCGCAACATATCAATATCTCCTTCGTCGATAAACACCTCTTTATAATTTGGCACTTTACCTACAATGTTTCTAAAGTGGATATAGGCAATATTGTTTTGCTTACTGTAGTGGTCCGTTGCATCATGAACATCTCCTTCTGTCATTTCAGCCACCGATCCAAGGCAAAATTCCAAAGCATTGCTTTTGCTTGGTTTCATATCAACAAGTTTTTGATACATATCAGGTTGAAAAACCAGCCTTGGAGTATTTCTTACATAAGGCATTGGCGGGTCATCAGGGTGGGCAGCCATTGTAACACCTGCCTCTTCTGCCACTGGTATGATGTTATTAAGAAAATATTGTAGGCGACTCCACAATTCATCGTGGCTAATTCGCGGCATACTTCCGCCGGGAGAATTCTCATCGTAGACCATATTCCAAACCATACCATTTGGAATAGGGCTTTCATCGACACTACCCTCCATTCCAACTGATTCCGCATCTCCCCGTGCATAAGGACCAACTGTTCTGCTTGATACACCCGCTAGTGAGAAGTTATAACCAAAAACAGGTATTCCCGCTTGTCCAACGATACGGATCTGCTCTTTTACAAGCTCCATCTGTTCTTCCTTTTTTGGGCCATCCAGAAGAATATCATGCCATATAGATGGATCAAAATTTTCAATAGCTTCCCATTCCAAGCCATGCTTATTAATCTCTTTTTTCAATCTTAAAAGCTCTTCCAGGCTCCACAGTTTTCCGCTGCCTGCAGTCCCCCAGCCCTCTCCTTCTCCTATGGGTTGGTTTGCGCTGTCTTTATTGTTTTTATCATGTCCAAAATAGTCAACCAGATGTACTATGATATGTGTCGCTCCACACTGTTTTGCAAAACGATAATGCTCTTCATTGAGCATGTGACGATACAATCCAAATCCTAACTTCATATACTTTTAAATATTTGCCAAATCAATTATTAATCCTCTAATTCCAAGGCTACTCATGTATAAAGAAAACAGCATGATCAAACCCAAGAGAATGAAATCATAAGTCTTGTTTACATGCGAATTCATCAAGCTCTTTTTAGAGCTAAGATAAAATATAGAGGCTATTGTAATGGGCAAGACAACTGCGAGGCAGGCCTGTGACAATAACATTACAAAAACGGGTTTAAATCCCATCCAAACACCTAAAACACTGACCACTGACAAGATTAGTAAAATAATTCTATTGAACTTATTATTCGTAGCTCTTTTTTCTTTTCTATAATCAATAATTAACCAAGGTATAACCAATAGATTTGGAAGGTGAGAAGATAAGCCGGCTGCCACAATTCCAACTACAAACACACCTAAAGCTGCCTTTCCGGCTATGGGTTCAAGCAATGGAACCATCTCTGCTACATTGTTCAGTTTAATTCCTTGCAAGTTTAATGTTGAGGCCGCTGTAATCATTACTGCCGCACTTATAATGAACATCAAGGAGGCACTGACCATAGCATCACGCTTTTGTAAAGCATTGTCCTTCATTTTCCAGCCAGTTTCCTTAACAATCTGAGACCTGATGATCAGAACAAAAACGGATACAGTGGTACCTACCATTCCTGAAACAATGATCAAAGGGTTATTATCACTACCCTCAGCACTTTCAGGTAAAGAAGGTACAAAACCTGCTGCCAGCTCCTTGAATGATGGAAAGCTTATGAACATACTGGCTATAAAAGCCACTCCCATAATTGATACCAGAACTGCTAGTATTTTCTCGAAAAAACTATAGTTACCTATCCATAAAAGAAGATACAATACAACTGCCACTAGCAGCGCCCACAAAACCAGGGGAATACTTCCTACAAAAACTGTTTCCGACCAAACTTGCAAAACTTCCGAAATGATACCCAACACTCCAATCAAGGGTTCTGTCGCATTAATTAGTTCAAATTTCAATAATTGCTAATTTTACCTTTCTATTAAAACTTAGATTAGATGTTCAAGCACCACCGATATCCCAAAGTATTAATCCTTCAAGCCGTTTATTTCAAATTAAGATTCACTTTGAGCTATCGCGATGTGGAAGAATTGCTTTCAATAAGAGGAGTAAAGGTCGATCATTCGACTATTCAAAGATGGGTTTTTAAGTTTTCTCCAATCATCGAAGCTAACATGCATAAAAGGAAACGACAAGTTTGTAATAGTTGGAGAATGGATGAGACTTACATTAAAGTTGGAGGTAAGGATCGATACCTGTATAGAGCTGTGGATAAATACGGAGATACCATAGACTTCTTGTTAACCAGGCGAAGAATGAAGGGATCGGCACAGAAGTTTTTAAATAAAGCTATTGCCAATAATGGTAACCCACGTGTTATTAACATCGACAAGAGTGGAGCAAATAAAGAAGGGATTAAGACCTTTAACAAGCGAAATTTTAAGAATGTGAAGTGGAGGCAATGCAAGTATTT
>JAUUZQ010000084.1 GCA_030589895.1 Bacteroidales bacterium | reverse complement strand
ATGGTTCACTTGCATCACTGCTTACACTTGCAACTCCACAGTTGTCTGTTGTGATTGGACTTCCGAGGCCTACTCCGGTTGCAGTACAAACTCCAAGATCACTTGTTACTGATACATTTGCAGGAGCAGTGATCGTTGGAGAAGTAATATCACCAAGTATAACTTCAGGAGTAGTAAGAACCTCATCACCAATTGTAATTTCAATATAATATGATCCTGCTAAAGTAGCTGTATATGTAAAAGAAGTAGCTCCCGATATCGGACTCGAATCCAAATACCATTGATATGAATCCCCTTCATCAGGAACCGATAAATCAACCGATCCTACCCCACAAAACTCGGTAGTACCTGATGTCGTAATCGTATATCCTCCCGAAGCAAAAAAATCAGAAATAGGATCCGTTGAAAGGAATGTGGAATCACCAAAACCACAATCTGATGGATAAGCATCCGGATCAGTACAATCTAAATCTGTATAATCTCCACCTGGTGGTATAGTAGGGTCTGGATCAAAAATGATAACAGTACCCGTATTTTCAAATGACCCATTTTGTCCTGACCCTGCCAAGGTGAACGAACCAGTCACAATAAAATAACCATCCGTAGCAGCATCCACCTTGTTGCCGGCATAAAAATCTCCTCGAATAATTACAATTGCTCCTGATGCAAGTGCAAAGTCAGCATTATTCCCAAGGGTCAAATTTCCAACTATAACGAGTGTATCATAGACAGTCAGTGTGCCTGAATTAAAATCAATATCTCCGGTATACTGTATATTACCGTATATATCAATGTTTTCAGAAATGTTATTGGTTCCAGGTGATGTACCAGAAGTCCAGCTTCCATCATCTGTCCATGTCCCTGTATAGTTGTCGAGGGTACTGTCCTGAGAAAATCCACTCAAAAAAGAAAAGAATAGAAATGATATTACCACAACCCATCGCACATATATTGGCGATAACTCCCAACTCCTACAAGGAGTGGTATGTTTTATTTTTGTGGTAAATCTAAACATCCGTTACAATCAAATATCAATTTTCACTTTAACAAGGCAACAAGTACATATTGCCAACAACCATTTTATAATTTATTTCCTGTACGTAAATCAAAAGAATTAGTTTTAAAAATAACTATAATACACTTAGCTAATATGCTATTACTAAATTTGCCTGTTAATAACTGCTTTATTAATAAATAGATTTGACGAAAGGTCTTATTTCTTTTGTAAAAAACACAGTTCTTACAAGCAAAGAAGGAAATGCTTACACAATAAAGTACCAGAATGGAAGTTAAATTGAAAAATTTAAAAAAAGCTGTCAAAAAAGTAATTTTAGCGCTCTATAAATTGAATAAAATTGTTCATTAGAGGGGGACTCTCCTCCCTCCACCAAAAAAAAAGAGGCTGTCTCAAAAAGTTGAGACAGTCTCCATTTTCTTTCGTCTTAAATATAAACTACAGACTCTTTATCTCTGTCACCAGCTTCTGTAGTGAATCTTTGGCATTGCCAAATAACATTCTTGTTTTATCATCATAGAAAAGATGATTTTCAATTGCAGCGTAGCCTTTACCCATTCCACGCTTCATCACAATAACATTCTTTGCTTCGTGGCTATTGATGATTGGCATACCATAAATCGGACTGGATGGATCATCAAGCGCCGCTGGATTCACAACATCATTGGCACCAATAACAACTACAACATCTGTATTTGGCATATCAGGATTAATATCATCCATCTCAATAAGCTTGTCGTATGGCACGTCTGCTTCAGCAAGCAGAACATTCATGTGACCCGGCATCCTACCTGCAACAGGATGAATAGCATACTTTACCTCAACTCCTTTGTCTTCAAGAAGTTTTTCCATTTCATTGCAAGCATGCTGTGCTTGTGCAACGGCTAATCCATAACCCGGGATTACAACAACCTTTGAGGAATAGCTAAGTAACACAGCTGCATCTGAAACTGTAATTTCCTTTATAATACCTGCTTCTCTGTCAATTCCTGCTCCACCACCACCAAATGAACCTATGATAACATTTATCAATGAACGGTTCATGGCCTTACACATGAGAAGTGTGAGAATCATACCGGCTGCTCCAACAAAAATACCTCCAAGAATCATTGCCTGATTTCCATATATAAATCCAGCCATTGCAGCTGCAATACCTGTTAAACTATTCAATAAAGAAATTACTACCGGCATATCCGCCCCACCAATAGGCATCACAAATGAAACTCCATAAACAATAGATAATCCAAGCAAAGCATAAACAAGTAGTTGTTTGTTCGGTGTATCAGGCATCAGAATCAAAACTACCAATACCACAACACCAGCTAAGAATACCAGATTGATATATGTCATCCATTTTGTGAATATATCATTGATTTTTCCATCAAGTTTTCCATATGCTATCATACTACCACTGAAGGCAATACTACCAATTGCTAGTCCCAATAATGTTACAAGTGCAGAACTATTGTCCGGATTTGAAAACTCAATCAGGGCAACCAATGCTGAAGCAGCTCCCCCACTGGCGTTAAATAACGAGACCAATTGAGGCATGGCCGTCATCTTAATTCTTCTGGCTACCAATGCTCCAACAACTGAACCAATGGCAATAGCAACAAAAATCACCAGTAAATTGGCAGTTTTAATAGTGGTATGATCGGCCCCTCCTCTGTAAAGGAAAATAGTGGTAAACATTGCAAGTAACATTCCTCCGGCTGACCAAAGATTTCCTCTTCTTGCAGTATCGGGATGACTAAGTAGCTTTAATCCGTATACAAAAAAGAGTGCAGCCAGGAGATAGCTAAATTCAAGAATTATTTCTCCGCGAAATATTTCTATATCAGGTATATTAAATATTATTTTATCCATAATGGTTGAGGGTTACTATTTTTTCTTTTTAAACATTTCCAACATTCGATCGGTCACAACAAATCCTCCTACAACATTTAGCGTTCCAAAGAATAATGCGAAAATTCCAAGGATGAGATTTAGGAGATTTGAATCACCTGAAAGATTTTCTAAATCGGCATGTCCGACAAGTATGATCCCTCCAATAATAATTACTCCACTAATGGCATTGGCTCCTGACATTAACGGTGTATGCAGGACCGATGGCACATTAGAGATCACCTCTAGCCCGAGGAAGATCGTGAGGGCAATAATAAATATTGCCTCTTTGTTTGAATAGAAAAATTCTAATACTGCGTTCATTATTTTATCATTTACTGATTCATAAACTCTTTTACTCTCTCATGTCGAATCTCTTTTTCATGGGTAACCAGTGTCCCGGAAACCAACTCATCCTCCCAATTCAGATTTAATGCGCCTTCTTCCCCAATTATAAGTTTCAGGAAGTTTAACATATTTTTTCCAAACATCTGACTCGCATCTCTTGGCATCAAAGATGGATAGTTAGATTCTCCAACAATGGTAACACCATGCTCAACCACTACTTCTGCATTTTTAGATAGTTCACAGTTTCCTCCTGAGGATGCTGCAAGATCAATAATTACAGAACCGGGATTCATCGCTTTCACCGTCTCCTTTGTTACAAGAAGCGGTGCTTTTCTTCCTGGTATTTGTGCTGTACAGATAATGATATCGGCCTTGGCACAATGATCATGAATAACCTGACGCTGACGCTCCTTAAACTCTTCAGTCTGTTCAACGGCATATCCTCCAGCCGCTGCATCATCAGTAGCTCCTTCAACTTCAATAAATTTTCCACCGAGGCTCATTACTTCCTCCTTCACAGCTGCTCTTACATCAAACACCTCTACAATTGCCCCTAATTTTCGGGATGTGGCAATAGCTTGTAATCCAGCTACGCCTGCACCAAGAATCAATACTTTGGATGGCTTAATTGTTCCGGCAGAAGACATAAACATAGGAAGGAATCCCGGTAAACGTCCTGCTGAATCCAACACTGCCTTGTATCCTGAAACAGTAGCCTGCGATGAAAGTATATCCATAGCCTGAGCTCTGGTTGTACGTGGAATAACATCAAGACTAAACAAGCTTACTTCAGATTCTGCAAATACTTTTACAGCATCATGATTACTTAAGGGATTAATAGCAGCAACAACAACCTGTCCTTTGTTAAATTTTTTGACTTCTGAATCACCTGGATTGTTAATCATCAATAATACATCAGCCTGTTTAATAACTTCGGCTCTTGACATTATTGAAGCTCCAGCCTCCTCATACAGTTCATCAGGAACAGATGCTCCTTTACCAGCCTCTTTTTCAGCCAGCACAGAAACTTTTAATCCTACAAGTGCGGCAACGCCATCGGGAAGCATTGCAACCCTGTTTTCACCTGCAGATTCTTTTAAAATACCAATTTTCATCTGGATATAGTTTATTTTTAATTGTCAGATGTAGCTCACATGACATAAGCTTAATCATCTTGTTGGGTGTTAATGTATTTTGAATTTTGTCATGTTCGATTCACAAATTTTAAGACTGATTTGATAAATGGTTATTTCGGATAATATCGAATCCTATTCAAGTAAAATTCATATCCTTTACTAAAGTGGCGCAAGATACTTTAAAAAATGACGATATTAAAGGAATATTTTTAAACAAAACCCTCCGGATAAATGTTTAAGAACCTATAATGACAAAGAACTGATGAGAATTGAAAAAAATATTGTTCTCTTCAAAAAACCAATACCTTTGAATTTCATATAAAATGAACAACACTGGCAGTTATGGACAAATTCTCTTATGTTGGTAATATGGATCCTGCCGCTATTGAGCAGATGTATCAGCAATATCTAAGTGATCCTAATTCACTTGAATCGAGCTGGCAGCGATTTTTTGAAGGTTTTGAATTTTCCCGCACCCAATTTCATGGTGATTTTTCGGATGCATTTGACCAGGAATTTAAGGTCATTAACCTTATCAATGGATATAGGAAAAGAGGACATCTTTTTACGACAACAAACCCTGTAAGAAGCAGAAGAAAGTATTTTCCAACCTTAGATCTTGAGAATTATGATCTTTCTGAAAAGGACCTTGACCAGGAATTTCATGCAGGAAAAGAAATAGGAATTGGAAAGGCTAAACTATCTGTAATTGTTGCCTACCTGGAGAAAACATATTGCGCAGATATCGGATCGGAATATATGTTTATGCGGAACCCGGCCAAGCTCACATGGCTGCAGAATAGAATAGAAAGCACTCAGAATAAAACATCTTTCTCTTCACTGGAAAAAAAAGAAATCTATCACTATCTGAAAATGGCAGTGGGTTTTGAAAAGTTCATTCATAAGAAATTTGTCGGACAAAAACGCTTCTCCCTCGAAGGATCTGAAATTCTTATACCTGCTCTCAATAAGCTTTTGGAGAAGGGTGCTGATTCAGGGGTCTCTGAATTCACCATAGCGATGGCTCACCGGGGCAGACTGAATGTATTGGCAAATGTGTTACAAAAACCCGCAAAAAGTATTTTTAAAGAATTTGAAGGCGAAGTCTATGAAGACCGTATCGTGCTTGGTGACGTAAAATATCACCTGGGGTATGGAAATACTGTTAAAACAGGTTCAGGGAAAGATGTTAAACTTCACCTTACTCCCAATCCATCTCATCTTGAATCATCAACGCCTGTAATTGAAGGTATTTCAAGAGCAATTATTGACCAGCACTATGATGGAGATAACAATAAGTTGATCCCAATTGTAATACATGGTGATGCAGCAATTGCCGGACAGGGTGTTGTTTACGAAGTGGTACAGATGTCTCAACTTAACGGTTACAATACCGGCGGAACAATACATATTGTTATCAACAACCAGGTTGGGTTCACCACAAATTATCTTGATGCCCGTTCAAGCACATATAGCACAGATGTTGGTAAAGTCATTAAAGCTCCAATATTCCATGTAAACGGCGATGATGCTGAAGCTCTCGTCCATGTAATGAATTTAGCAGTCGATTTCAGACAGACATTTCATACTGATGTTTTTATTGATATACTGGCATATAGAAAATATGGCCATAATGAAGGTGACGAGCCTAGATTTACCCAGCCATTACTCTATAAGGAAATTGCTAAGCACCCCAATCCCAGAGACATCTATGGAAATAAGTTGATTGAGCAGCAAGTACTGAAACAGGAAGATCTTCAGAAAGCTGAATTAGAATTTGATGAAGAATTAGGGAAAGCACTGGAGGCTGCACGAAAACAAAAGAAAGTAATCATACCACAATTTTTGGAGGAAGAATGGAATGGCTTTAAGTATGCACAAGCTGAAGACTTCACCAAAGAAATCTTAACGGGTGTTTCTGCTAAAAAACTAAAGGATATTGGAAACAAGATCAATACACTCCCATCGGATAAAAACTTCATTAAAAAGACCAAAAAATTATTTGAAGAGCGCCAGAAGATGATCACTGAAAACAGGCTTGACTGGGCGCTGGGTGAATTGCTTGCCTATGGTTCTCTACTGCTTGAAGGACATCCGGTACGTGTTAGCGGACAAGACAGTATGCGGGGTACATTTTCGCATCGACATGCAGGATTAGTGATTGAAGATAGCAATGAGAACTATATCCCCTTACATCATCTTTCTGAGAATCAAGCAGCATTTAATATTTATAATTCCCCTCTGAACGAATATGGAGTATTGGGATTTGAATATGGATATGCCATGGCAACTCCAAATTCTCTTACTATTTGGGAAGCCCAGTTTGGTGACTTCTTCAATGTTGCCCAGGTAATTGTTGATCAGTATATCAGTAGTGCAGAAGAGAAATGGGGCGTTATGAATGGTCTGGTAATGTATCTCCCTCATGGATTTGAAGGACAGGGACCTGAACATTCCAGTGCAAGAGTGGAGAGATTTCTCAATATGGCAGCCCGTAATAACATGCAAATTGTTAATGCCACTACACCGGCAAATCTTTTTCATCTCCTCAGGAGACATATGCTCAAGCAATCGAGAGTACCCTTAATTATTTTTACTCCGAAAAGCCTTTTGAGGCATCCTAAGTGTGTGTCAACATTAGATGACTTTTCCAGCGGACAATTCCTTTCGGTTATCGATGACCATAATACTGAAAGAAAAGAGGTCACAAGGGTTGTATTTTGTAGTGGGAAAATTTATTATGACCTGCTAAAAAGGAAAGAGGAGCTTAATGCAAGAGATATTGCTCTTATACGGATTGAACAATTGCACCCTTTCCCGAAAGAAATGGTTAAACAAATCCTTCGAAAGTATTCAAATAAAATACTTACTCTCTGGGTTCAGGAAGAACCGGAAAATATGGGCCCATGGTTTTACATTCAGAACCAGATGAAATCCTATGATATCCTTCCTGTCATGCGCCAAGCTTCAGGAAGTCCGGCCACAGGACTACACAAACTACACGAGCTGAGCCAAAATGAGATTATTGATAAAGTTTTCAGGGAATGTACTTGTGAACTGCAAAATAAATATTGTGGATTACAATGTGTGATTGGTGGCACACGAAAGGAAATACTGAAACAACACTACTATTTTGATAAAGAAAAAATACGCTTAAAATAGACCCCTATGATCCTTGAACTTAAAATACCCAGCCCCGGCGAATCGATAACTGAAGTCGAAATAGCAAATTGGTTTGTTGAAAATGGTGACACAGTTGCCAAAGACCAGGAAATCGGTGAAATTGAATCTGAAAAAGCAACTCTGCCACTTATTGCTGAAGATGGCGGTAAAGTTGAGTTATTGGGAGAAGTGGGAGATACTGTTAAAGTTGGAGCGGTCGTTTGTAAAATCGACACATCTGAAAAAGCAGCTCCTGCAAAAGCAGGATCCTTATCTGTTGACACTCCGGCTGCTGAACCAGTAATAAAAGAAAAGGAAAGCTCTCCCAAAACAGAATCTTCAAATAAAGAAACAGGAGCTGTGAAAGTGACTCCTGTTGCCAGAAAGATGATAGAACAGGAGGGTTTGAGTGTGGATGATATTGTTAATGGATTACGTAAAATCACTGCTTCAGATGTAAAAACTGTATTAAAAGGTGGTCCTGAAACAGATTTCATAAGCAAGGAAGTAAGTCGGGATGTTGAACGGACTAAAATGAGTCAGCTTCGGAAAAAAATTAGTGAGCGACTGGTAGCAGTTAAGAATGAAACAGCAATGCTCACAACTTTTAATGAAGTAGACATGAGCGCTGTTATGTCATTGCGTAAAAAACATCAGGAGAAATTTGTTGAAAAACATGGCCTTAAACTAGGATTCATGTCTTTTTTCACAAAAGCTGTTACCGAGGCTCTCAAGCAGTATCCATCAATAAATTCATTCCTTGATGGAGATGAAATAGTGATTCCATTATATTTTGATATCGGAATTGCTGTTACTACGGATAAAGGTCTTATGGTTCCCGTCCTCAGAAATACAGAAACCATGAGTCTGGCAAATATTGAAAAACAAATTGTTGAGCTTGCAGGAAAGGCAAGGAAAAACCGTATCTCCATGGATGATATGAGTGGTGGTACATTCACCATCACAAATGGAGGTGTTTTTGGGTCTATGCTTAGTACACCTATATTAAATCCTCCTCAATCGGGAATCCTGGGCATGCACAATATAGTTGAACGACCGGTCGCAATTAATGGAAATGTTGAGATCAGACCAATGATGTACATCGCTCTCAGCTATGACCATCGTGTAATAGACGGAAAAAATTCTGTTGGATTTTTAATAAGTGTTAAGGAGTACATAGAGAATCCAACTTCAATGCTATTTGGTTCCGGAAGCGCAGAATCGCTATTGCTGGACCTGTAGTTTAGCCTGATCTGCTAACCCCAAATATCATTCAAAACCTTCGCCAATTTCTTCTCCTCATTTTCCCAACATAATTCAAGTGCTGCAACATCTAAATTTTCATCCCATTTACGACGACCCTGCTGATTTTTCAAAATCTCCAATATCTGAGATGAAATCTTCTGTTCTTCCCTCTCCTTTACAAGCTCGCCTATTTGATATTTTTCAATTAATTTTTTCATCTCAGGAAGATCAGAACATAAAATGGGAATGCGAGCCTGTATGTAGTCAAATATTTTATTAGGCAATGCCATCCTGTAATTCAAGCCCATATCTTCTTCCAATGAAATCCCAAGATCGCATTGAGATGTAATTTTATGAAGCATCGAGGGGGATATTTTCCCAAGGAAAACAACTTTATCTGTAACTTTTAATTCTTGCACCAATTTCTGAAGATCTGTTCGGATATCCCCATCTCCTGCGATCAACAACATAGTATCCTGAATCCATTGCATAGAACTAATCAATAATTCCAATCCACGCCCCAAATTCAATGCTCCCTGATAAATTACTTTATATCTGGATGGGTAATGGTCATGAAAGGCCGGATCACTTTCAGGAAATCTGGCCTCAGACAAATTTCTTATTACTCTGAAGTCTGTTCCATATTTTTTTGAATACTCTACTGCAATTGAGTCACTCACCGTTATTGCATATGTGAGCTTAGGCAAGATTCGCCTCTCGATACTCTCCCACACTTTTTTAGTACCCTGACGATGAATAAGCTCCGGTACTTCGGTAAAATATTCATGGCTATCATATAATACAGGAATTCTCCTGATTCTGCTTACAAGATAATTTGCCAATAAAGTATCAAGATCGTTGCTGATAAGTAGGTCGGGACGTTTTCTGAAGAGCAATATAAAAAATAGCCTGATATTAAAAAAAGCATAAAACAGAGGTCCCTTCCTGAATACCATTCTAAGTCGCTTGTAATTATAGCTAACATCAGGCATTGGCAAACTGTTGGGTAATAATCTGCCTATCAGAAAAATCTCTGAGTCCTCCTTCAATAGTGTCCCTATCATCCGTCGGACGCGCTGATCGGTCACCAAATCGTTAATAACAGATATTGTAATTCTTTTCACTTGTATAGATCAAACAGGAACGAAGTTAAAAATATTGTTTGATCTTCATTATCTTTGAAGACAAATAGAACTAATGAGACAGGTACATACAAATCATTCTCTCCTTGCGCACAATACTTTTCATATTGAGAGTAGCGCAGGATATTTCTCAGAGCCCTCCAGTATTGATGAGCTCAAATACCTCATGGAATATGCACATCAGAGAGAATTGGAGCAACTTGTAATCGGCGAGGGTAGTAACATGCTATTCAGAAATAATTTTGAAGGACTTGTTATTCATCCCCTTATGAGTGGAATTCATAAAACAGATGAGTCAGATTCTGAAATTTTAGTACGGGTAGGAACTGCTGAGAACTGGGATAATTTTGTATCATTTTGTGTTGATCACAGCTGGTACGGACCAGAGAATCTCTCTCTGATACCCGGCTCTGTTGGATCAGCACCTGTGCAAAACATAGGAGCTTATGGCGTAGAAGCAAAAGATCTGATTGAGTATGTTGAAGCATATGACAAACAATCCGGAGAATTAGTTTCTTTTTCCAATCAGGCTTGTGAATTTGCTTACAGGAATAGCATTTTCAAACATGGACAGATAAACAGATATATCATTAGCCATGTGGTTTTCAGGCTTAGTAAAAAGTCTGAGCTAAATCTTGAATATGGAAATGTAAAAGAATATTTTGAAAAACAAGCTGAGCAAAATCTCTCTACACTCAGAGATACAATTATCAAAATAAGAGAACAAAAATTACCAAACCCGGATGAATATGGCAATGCCGGAAGCTTTTTTAAAAATCCAGTTATTCAAAGGTCCCTATTTGAAGATCTTCTAAAAAGAAATAGCACTATCCCCCACTATTCCTCCGGATCAAACCATGTAAAGATTCCGGCAGCCTGGCTGATTGATCAATGTGGCTGGAAAGGGTCCAGAGAAGGTGATGTAGGTTGCTGGCCTAATCAGCCATTGGTAATTGTAAATTATGGTCAGGCAAGTGGTGATGATATCTACCGGTTTTCAGAAAAAATCAAGAAATCAGTTAAAGAAAAATTCGGCATCGAATTAGAACGGGAAGTAAAAGTAATCGGATAGTGGCTTGCAAGTTGACAACTTTTTCCATTTAACTTTTTCCTTGAGACCCCTACCTATATATCCCCCTCTGATTCAAAGCTTTCTGATACTCTGAAGCATTCCTGTTATGCTGTCTCAGGCTACGCGCAAAAGAATGATAACCGCTAAAGTCAGCCTTGGCGCACATAAAAATATAGTTATGATTCTCATAATTCAGCACGCCATCAATAGCTGAGACGGAAGGAATAGAGATCGGACCAGGAGGTAGTCCTTTGTGTAAATATGTATTATAGGGTGATACAATCTTCTTATCTGCATTAAGAATTCGTTTCCTGGAAAAATCACCAAGGGCAAATTTCAATGTTGGATCTGCCTGAAGGGGAATTCCTTGCGTCAATCGATTAATATACAAACCTGCAACTATTTTATTTTCATCATTATGTATTGTCTCCTCATCAACAATTGAAGCAAGAGTCGAAACCTCTTCCCTTGTCATTTTAAGCTTTTCAAGCTTTTTATCTCTTTTCTCCCAAAATTTTTCATACTCACGAGCCATTCTATTGGTGAAATCGACAGGTGAACCCGACCAGAAAAACTCATAAGTATCAGGAATAAACATGGCAACAAATGTCTCCTTTGTAAAACCATATTTTTCAGGAAGCTGATCATCTAATAGATGAGATAATACTTCAAGAGAATCAGACTCAATATATCCCGATACTTTCCCTGCAAGCTGATAGAATGATCTGATATTATTGAAAACCAGCATTACAGGATCCTGATTTCCGGAGCGCAACATATTTACCAGTTCATTATTGCTCATTCCATTCCTTATCTTATATCTGCCGGCCTTAACAGATGAAGGATACTCCTTCTTCTCTGCAACCCATTGAAATGATCTCTTGTTAATAAGAATATTCTTATGTTCCAATGCATTTTTCACTTCATCATAAGTGCTTCCTGTTGGAATATAGAAAATCTTATAATCACTATCCAATTCTACATTACTTGTAAAAACATTCTGATATTTCTGAAATACAACAATAGCAGTGACCATTAATCCCAGAAAAACAGCCAACATAGACAGTCTAACATATTTCCTGGCTCCTTTGGATCTTGTACGTTCAAGCATAACATTAATTTATTGACTAAAAATAGTATTAATAATACGAAGTGAGAAGAGAATTGTTCATTAATCAAGAAGTTAATGAGTCAAAAAACCAAAGCCACCAGATTTAATATTCGGTGGCTTTGGTAATAGAAGGAATTTTTAATTCTTTAAGAAAGAGCAGCAAGTGCCTTCTTCAGTCTTACCATTGCTTTCTCCAGATTCTCATCTGAATTTGCATAGGAGATCCTCACACATCCTTCGGCACCAAATGCAGATCCCGGAACTGTAGCAATATGTCCTACTTCAAGCAGATATATACTCAAATCCATTGAATCGTTGATTTTTCTATCCCCTGCAGATTTTCCTAAATATGAGCTAAAGTCAGGGAAAACATAAAATGCACCACCCGGAGTCGTACACTTTACTCCATCAATATCTTTCACATGGTTCAACACAAGATCCCTTCTTCTGAGGAAAGCCTCTTTCATCTCTTTCAGGCATGACTGATCTCCTGTCATGGCTGCCAGGGCTGCCTGCATAGCAATTGAAGTTGCTCCAGAAGTAACCTGTCCCTGTAATTTTGTACAGGCTTTAGCCAGCCATTCCGGTCCGGCCATATAACCAATACGATAACCAGTCATGGCATAAGCTTTGGAAACTCCATTAATAATAATTACCCGTTCCCTGATATTTTCGAATTGAGCAATACTTTCGTGATCTCCATCAAAAGTAATATGCTCATATATCTCATCGGAAATCACAAAGATATCCTCATACTCAGCCAGTACATCTGCTATTGCACGCAACTCATCTCTGGTATACACACTTCCGGTTGGATTGGAAGGTGAGCAGAGTAGAAGCGCCCTGGTTTTAGGCGTAATTGCTGCGCGAAGTTGCTCAGGAGTCATCATAAATTCAGCGTCAACAGTAGTCTCTATAAATACATTTACACCTTCAGCAATTTTAACCTGCTCTGCATAACTCACCCAGTATGGAGCAGGAATAATAACCTCTTCACCTTTTTCAACAAGACATTCAATCACATTTGCCAGTGCATGCTTCGCTCCAGTACTAACGACAATCTGAGCGGGAGCAAAATCAAGATTATTCTCTCTTTTAAGTTTATCAGCAATAGCCTGTCGCAATGAAGGATATCCCGGAACCGGTGCATAAAATGAGAAATTATCATCAACAGCTTTCTTGGCAGCCTCCTTGATATGATCCGGAGTATTAAAATCGGGTTCTCCAACACTGAGATTTATCACGTCAACACCTTTCTCTTTCAAATCCCGGCCTTTTTGGTTCATCGCAATAGTAGCGGAAGGAGAAAGTGCTTTAATTCTGGCTGATAATTTTTCCATAACAGACTGTTTTTAATAATTGTTGTAAATAATGTTTAACAACGCAAAAATACAGTTTTAATTATAAATTCGTTAATATTGTAAGCACATAGTATCAAAAATTAATTAACATGATTGTTTTGCTTGAAATTCTTAAATATACAGTCCCTTCGCTAATTTTATTCTTAACAGTTATTTACTTTTTAAGAACCTGGAGCCGGCAGGAAGAGCAGAGGAGAAATCATGAGTTCAACATGCATCTGAAAGATGATATTCTACCCATGAGACTGCAAGCTTATGAGCGAATTATTCTTTTCCTGGAGCGGATATCCCCCGAATCAATTCTTCTGCGACTGAACCGAACAGGAATGACCTCGTCACAACTTCAGGCTGAATTGATGGCCACAATTCGTCAGGAATATGAGCACAACCTGGCACAACAAACATACGTGAGTGTAGAAGCCTGGGAAAAGGTTCAAACAGCGAAGAATCAAACCATGAAAGTAATTAATGAATGTGCTGAAGAATTGAAAGCTGGCGCTAGTGGAGCAAGCCTGGGAAAACTTGTTCTTGAGAAAGTAATGGAATTAAAAACACCTCCCACTCAGGCAGCTATTAGCCACATGAAGAAGGAGGTGCAGGATATATTTATGGGATAGCTTGGTTTACTTAATCAGGGTCTTTAGAATACTTTGTGTAAACGCCTAATTTCATATTCTACATCTATCTTCAAATATAATCAAAAATTGCTGAAGGATCAGACCCCAATTACGGATCGGCATGGTCCATTTTCTCTCGAT
>JAUUZQ010000055.1 GCA_030589895.1 Bacteroidales bacterium | reverse complement strand
TGGACAAGCATCGAAAGAGCAGGTTTCCGGCATGCTTGGAAAGATGTTTTCTATATCTGAAATGCCAAAGAACTTTGATGCCTCGGATGGATTAGCTGTTGCTGTATGTCATTTCTATCAAAAATCACCAGGTGTAAAGAAGTCAGGTAACAAGAGCTGGGGAGATTTTGTAGCAAAGAATCCGGAGAGAGTTCCTCCTACACGAAAACTTCGAAGGATGAAGGGAGGGTGATAATGCGATAATGTGACAATGCAACAATGTGATAATGCGACAATGTGATTAGGAGAACTCCTGACTTAAAGCTCTACTTCTTTTGAGATTATTTCTGCAATTTCTTCAAATTCCTTTTTTTCCAGCTGCAACTTAGGTTTGCTGAATTCAATATCATGCAATCCGTTAATTGGAACCAGGTGAATGTGGGCATGAGGCACTTCCAATCCTAAAACAGCAATGCCAACACGCTTACAATCCATCATTTTATCAATTGCAAGGGCTACTTTTTTAGAGAAAACAAGCATATCCCCAAGTAAATTATCTTCAAGATCAAAAAGATAGTCGGTTTCCAACTTAGGCACAACAAGGGTATGTCCTTTCGCGAGGGGATTTATATCCAGAAAAGCATAAAATCTATCATCCTCAGCTATTTTGTATGATGGAATATCTCCTGCGATAATTTTAGTGAAAATCGTACTCATACCTCCGGTTTTTATACAGATATTTCAATGATTTCAAATGACATACTGCCATTTGGAACCGTAATTTCGGCGACATCACCTACTTTTTTGCCCAATAATCCTTTGGCAATAGGCGTAGTAACTGCAATCTTTCCAAGCTTAATATCAGATTCACTCTCTGAAACAATAGTATACTTAACAATAGAATTATTATTTCGATTCTTGATCTTTACTGTATTCAGGATCTGAACAGTACTGGTATCAATCTTTGATTCATCGATAACTCTTGCAGTTGCCACAGCTTCTTTAAGTCTGGCAATTCTCATTTCGAGCATTCCCTGCGCCTCTTTTGCAGCATCATATTCAGCATTTTCCGAGAGATCACCCTTATCTCGGGCCTCTGCAATTTGCTGTGAAATAGACGGTCTTTCAACTTTCGTCAGTTGATCCAGTTCTTTTTTAAGATTTATCAATCCTTCCTCTGTTACGTAAGATACTGTTGACATCTTCCCTCCTTCTTCTTAAGTTATAAAAAAACAAAAAAGAATCCCGAATAAGCGGAACTCTTTACATGGTACAAAGTTACAAAAAATTTAGATTTCTATCCTATTTATTATGGTTGAATAAATTACAGCTGTCTGAAGGTCAAAATCCTCCATTTCATCCTGCTGATCAAAGTCCCACGGATCATCTTCACTTATGTTTGACACCGCCACATCTCCAGTCGTACTTATTCCCTCAGATTCAATTAAGACTTCATTCTGCTCCTCATCCGGACTAATGAGTCCTTCATAAGCAGCAAAGTTTCCTCTCGCCTCATTGAGATTATCAGTCTCATATTCTTCACCTAATTTTTCGAAATAATCCTTCTCCTCAACATATTCCTCCTTCTCCTTATGTTCCATAGCCTCCTCATATTCCATATCTCCCGGCTCAGGCTCCTGCTTCATATTTCCAAAAGAATCCTTTGCTTCCTGGGTGAAATTTTCCAGTTGCGCCTCCAATTTTCCTAAAAATCCAGGTTTTACATTCTTGTCGCGCGCACCCTTTGGCTTTTTCTTTTTTCCCGCAACTCCACCAATGATAGCAATCACTGTTATCAGAATATAAATCAGACTCCCAATGTCTATATCCATTCTTTCTATCAACACGGCACAATATTTGATAATTATATAGAGTTAAAATTACAAAAAAATATTGATTTACCATCCTATGGAATACCTTTGTGGCCAATATCTGTTTTGAAAAAGCTGGTTAAAATATTGCTGATCATAGTGCCCGTTATGTTTCTATCAACGATGTGTGAAACAAATAATGGCTTGGAAATACCTTATGTCAGGGTTGATTTACACCTGAACATTATTAGTGAATTAGGCAATCCTGCCCAGTTCACCTTCAAACTCGTTGATGGAGGAGTTAATGGTATCATCATATATCGTGGCGAATTTGATGAATTCTATGCTTTTGACCGTACTTGTACATTATGGCCCGAACACAATGAACAGGTGGCTGAGGATTCAGAGTTTTCAGGCATTTTTACCTGTCCGGAATGTGAGTCACAATACTTGCTTCTTACCGGGGCTGAGCCGATCAGCGGTCCTGCTACATTCGGACTAAAACAATATTATACTGTAATTGACGGCAGTTTATTACATGTGTATAATTAATCTCCAATAAATAATTGATGCAATAAATGGGTGCGTATTAATTGTAACAAAAAAAGACGCGCCAAATGACACGTCTCTCCTTTTTTCCTTAATACCTGTAATGCTCCGGCTTGTACGGCCCCTCTTTTGGTACGCCTAAATAATCAGCTTGCTCCTGGGTCATAACAGTCAGCTTAACGCCAAGTTGCTCCAAATGCAATCTTGCAACCTCTTCGTCAAGCTTTTTCGGTAGCATATAAACGCCAAGCTCATAATTGTTGTCCCAAAGGTCTAACTGAGCCAGTGTCTGGTTAGAGAATGAATTACTCATTACAAAAGATGGATGTCCGGTTGCACAACCAAGATTTACAAGTCGTCCTTCAGCCAGCATAAAGATAGCATGACCATCTGCAAAAATATACTTGTCAACCTGTGGTTTGATATTGATCTTCTGAATTCCACTTATATCATCAAGTTGGTCTACCTGAATTTCATTGTCGAAATGACCAATATTACAAACGATGGCCTGATCTTTCATTTTTGACATATGATCAGTAGTAATAATATCCTTATTTCCGGTTGTGGTCACAAAAACATTACCCTCTTTAAGTGCCTCTTCCATGGTAGATACCTGGAATCCTTCCATCGCTGCCTGAAGTGCACATATTGGATCGATCTCGGTAACAATTACGCGCGCACCATATGATTTCATCGAATGTGCACAACCTTTACCAACATCACCATATCCTGCTACAACTACAACTTTACCGGCGATCATTACGTCTGTTGCTCTCTTGATTCCGTCGGCAAGTGACTCGCGACAACCATAGAGATTATCGAATTTAGACTTCGTAACTGAATCGTTGACGTTTATTGCAGGGAAAAGAAGCTCATTTTTCTCGAGCATCTGATATAATCTGTGAACACCTGTGGTAGTTTCTTCAGAAACACCCTTCATATCCGGAACTGTTCTGGTCCATTTCTGTGGATCTTCCTGTAAAAGTGTCTTCAAAGTCGACAATACAACCTCTTCTTCTCTGCTTGAAGCTTTTACATCAAGAATGGAAGCGTCTTTCTCTGCAGCAAAACCTTTATGAAGCAATAGTGTTGCATCGCCACCATCATCAACAATGAGGTTCGGACCTTTACCACCCGGGAAACTTAATGCCTGAACAGTACACCACCAATACTCTTCCAAGGTCTCACCTTTCCATGCAAAAACCGGCACTCCGGACTCAGCTATAGCGGCTGCAGCATGATCTTGCGTGGAGAAGATATTACAACTTGCCCATCTTACATCAGCACCAAGTTCAACCAATGTTTCTATGAGTACTGCTGTTTGAATGGTCATGTGAAGGGATCCCATAATTCTGGCACCTTTTAAAGGCTTATTCTGTGAGTGCTTTTTCCGGATTGACATTAATCCAGGCATCTCTTTTTCAGCTATTTCAATCTCTTTTCTTCCAAAATCTGCCATACTGATGTCGGCAACTTTGTAAGGCAATGTTTCTACAAATGTCATTGTATCCATAATTTTTTTCTGATTTGAGTCGCAAAATTAATCAAATCTGCGAGAACTTGGTAATATATCTATGTAAGTATACAAACAGCTGATAATTAAAAAAGTTTGTGTGTATTGAAAAATCCTAAAAAAGACTTATGCATCTTTCGAAGGAGAACCTTTAGACAGACTAAAAAAAGTGCGAATTACGTCCTCATCTTTTTGAAGTTGGCTCTTCAGATTCTCTAACCCTGAAAATCGCTGCTCATCTCTTATCCGTTCAAAGAAATATACAATTATCTCTTTGTCATATATATCACCCTCAAAATCCAGGAGATGGACTTCAATTACTTTAACTGGGTTAGCACTATCGAGTGTTGGTCTCACTCCAATGTTGAGCATTCCGAAATATAATTTCTCCTCCACCTCAACTTTAACAGCATACACTCCATCCCTTGGAATAAGTTTATAGGCTGTATGCGGATTAATATTCGCAGTTGGGTATCCAATTCTCCTGCCCAGATGATTTCCCTGAATAACAGTTCCCGACAGGAAGTAATCATAATCCAGCATTTCACTTGCAGCAGTCAGATTTCCCTCCAAAAGGGCTTTCCTGACAGATGTAGAGCTGACATTGTCTTCTGCTGACTTAAATTCATCCAGCTTTTCAATGGTAAAACCATATTTATCTGAACATTCTGACAAACCATCAGGATCTCCTTTCCGGTCCTTGCCAAATTTATTGTCATAGCCTATCAGTAATCTCGACACATTCAACTTGTCAACTAAATACTCCTGAACAAAATCACATGCATCGAGAGATGCCAATTCCTGACTAAAGGGAACGATCATCAAATAATCGATACCAAGATTTTCCAAACATTTAGCCTTCTCCTCTTTCGAATGAAGCAGTTTAAAATTCCATACATCCTTGTTTAATACAATTCTGGGGTGTGGCCACAGCGTTACCACAACAGAATGACCACCCACCTCTTTTGCCCGACTAATAAGCTTATTCAGGATATATTTATGTCCCCTGTGAACACCATCGAAAATTCCTATGGTTACAACAGGATTAACAATTTCTATTTTATCTTCTATCGAAATAACGCGCATCTTTTACCCCTTATTTGAGCCACAAATTTAACAAAATTACGAGTCAGATGAATTTTAATTATTTTAAACCGAATTATTACCTTCAGTGGCACCGAACCTATGCACAAATTTGTATCTTGAGATCAAATCTCATGGCGAGAAAAAATGATGACAATAATTGACAATGATCCATGGCTAAGACCCTTTGAAACTGTTATTCAACGGCGTAATAAGTTAATAAGTGAAAAAGAATCAGCCTTACTGGCTGAAATGAAAGACCTTAGCTCCTTTTCTACAGGTCACCTATATTTTGGATTACACAAGACTGAAAAAGCCTGGGTTATTCGTGAGTGGGCCCCCAATGCAAATGCAATATTCCTTGTCGGTGATTTTAATAAGTGGTCCATATCCAATGAATATGCATTAAACAAGAGCAGTGACGGAAATTGGGAATTAAGCCTGCCGGAAGATAAAATTAATCACCTCGATCAGTATAAACTACACATTGTATGGGATGATGGAGAGGGAGACAGAATCCCCGCCTGGGCAACAAGAACCCTTCAGGATGATCAGACAAAAGTATTCAATGCACAAGTCTGGGCACCAGAAAAAAGTTACCAATGGAAGAATAGTATTCCCGACTTATCTCAAATAGATCCTATCATTTACGAGGCGCATATCGGCATGGGCACAGAAGAGTATAAAGTCGGTTCTTTCAATGAATTTCGAGAGAAAGTTCTTCCATATATAGCATCGTCAGGATACAATACAATTCAATTGATGGCTGTACAGGAGCATCCCTATTATGGATCCTTTGGATACCATGTCTCCAGCCTGTTTGCCGTCAGCTCCAGATTTGGCACCCCTGATGAACTAAAACAACTCATAGATGTGGCTCATGGTTTGGGTATTGTAGTAATCATGGATATCGTACATTCTCATGCGGTAAAGAATGAACTTGAAGGTCTGGGTTTGTATGCCGGCGATCCTGCACAATTTTTCCACCAGGGAGAAAGAAGAGAGCATGTTGCATGGGATTCCCTATGCTACGATTATGGAAAAAACGAGGTAATTCACCTGCTGCTTTCGAATGTTCACTTCTGGCTCAAGGAGTATAACTTCGATGGATTCCGATTCGATGGAGTCACCAGTATGTTATATTATGACCACGGACTGGAGCGTGACTTTTCGGGCTATGAGATGTACTTCGATGGTGGACAGGATGAAGATGCCATTACCTATATGGGTCTGTGTAACAAATTGATCCAGGAGATCAAACCCAGCGCCATATCTATTGCAGAAGATATGAGTGGCTATCCTGGTCTGGCAACCCCAATAGAGTTTGGAGGCATTGGTTTCAATTTCAGACTTGCCATGGGGATTCCTGATTACTGGATAAAAACCATCAAAGAAAAATCTGATGAAAACTGGAACATGGAGGAGTTGTATCATGAACTTACCTCAAAACGGGTTGATGAACAAACCATCGGATATGCCGAGTCGCATGACCAGGCACTGGTGGGTGATAAAACCCTGATCTTTCGTCTGATCGATAAGGATATGTACTGGCATATGGATAAGTCTTCCAATAATGTTCAGGTCGAAAGAGGCACTGCATTGCATAAGATGATCCGGCTGGCTACGATTGCCACATCGGGGAACGGATATCTTAATTTCATGGGCAATGAGTTCGGACATCCGGAATGGATTGATTTCCCGAGAGAAGGCAATGAATGGTCATACCAATATGCCCGCCGACAATGGTCGCTTGTTAAGAACAATGAATTAAGGTACCAATTCCTTGGGGAATTCGATAAGGCAATGGTCAGTGTAGTGAAAGAAAATAATATATTAAAAGCTGATTGTCAGCATATTAAATCAGACTCAAATGACTTGATTCTTGCATTCTCAAGATTGGATTTTATATTTGTTTTCAATTTCCACCCCACACAATCATACACCGATTATGGATTCGCAGTTGATCGTGGAAAATACAGGTGTATTCTGTCAACCGACGAAGCAGCTTACGGAGGCTATGAGCGAATCGACAAAAGTATCGAACACAGATCAATGATCGAGAGATCGTTTGGGTACAAACAACGGCTTAACCTTTATCTGCCCTCCCGAAGCGGTATAGTTCTTAAAAAAGTTACCGTTGCAGGTGTAAGGTAAAACTCCCACAAAACTCCATACACGCAATGCAGTATAAAAACTCACCGAAACTCTGCGCATCAGCGCCAGCGACTCCCCTCTAACTCTGCGGTAAAAAATCCACTCCCAGCCATACCGCTCCCAGCTACAACGCTCCCAGCTACACCTACTCCCACCTATATCCACCTCACCAATGGAAAATCCATCCGATTTGGTATCTCATCCATCTTAGGATAAATCCTGAATCCAATATCAAACTGCCCCGTTAATCCAACCTTATATTCAAATGAATATTCCGCAACAGAACCCTCAGAATTCACATGCTCCAAATCAATTTTTTCAAGCACCTGGGAGTGATGATTATCAGATGTCGCATCAATCATCACCATCTCAATCCCTATTTCATTTGCAGACAATCCATTTAGATCCAGTAAGATCTTCCCGGCATATACTTGTCCAACGATAAACTCCCTCGACGAATCTGAAATATCATATTCTACAACCCTGATATTATTCCATTCATCCAGAATATGTTTCTTGTATGAGGAGAGTTCGCGTGTCAGCAGATAATCATCTTTTCGCAAGCGCAAGGTTCTTTCATACAGTTTAGAATAAAAGCGATCAATATAGTCACGCAGCATCCTGTTCATGGTAAATTCCGGCGCAACATTTGAAATTGAGTTCTTAATCACCTCAAGCCATTTTGTTGGAATATCATCAGCATTACGCGTATAGAATTTTTCAGTAATCTCGTTCTCCAGAAGTGAATATATCCTTTCAGCATCTAGCTCGTCCTGCAAGTCCTGGTTATCAAATGATTTCTCTATTGGCAATGCCCATCCTGCATTCTCTTTGTATCCTTCAGCCCACCAGCCATCAAGAACACTAAAATGCAATCCACCATTCATAACCGCTTTTTCACCACTTGTTCCGGATGCCTCCAGCGGACGTGTTGGTGTATTCAGCCATATATCCACTCCATGAAGCAATCGTTTTGCGAGGTGAATATTATAGTTCTGAAGAAAAATAATCTTGCCGGCAAATTCAGGCCGTTTTGAAATATTTACGATCATCTTGATAAGATCCTGTCCCGCATGGTCATTTGGATGTGCTTTCCCGGCAAACACAAACTGTACAGGCTTCTCCTTGCTATTCACAATCTTCGACAAGCGATCAAGGTCTCTGAATAAAAGATGAGCCCTTTTATAAGTGGCAAATCTTCTCGCAAATCCTATGGTAAGTGCATCCTTGTTCAAGGAATTGGAAATCTCTATCATCTGTCTTGGATTATCCATTATTCTTGCAGAAGCGCTGGATAATCTGTCCTTGATATAATTAATCAATTTCTCACGTTCTGATGAGCGAATATCCCAAATGGTTTTGTCCGGAACCTCCCTGATCCTTTCCCACTTTGAACGATCTTCCTGCTTTTCAAGAAAATCATCTCCAAACTCCTTCAGATAAAGATCCCTCCATGAACTGGCCAGCCATGTAGGTAAATGAACACCATTTGTTACATAGCCAATGTGCAATTCATCGGTCATATAACCCCTCCACATCTCAGAGAACATCTCTCTGCTCACCTGTCCGTGCAGCTTGCTTACACCATTAACTTCCTGTGATAAATTTACCGCCAGACAGCTCATTGAAAATTTCTCATCGGAATGATTATGATGAATTTTACCCAGATTCATCAACTGATCCCAGCCGATATTAAGTCTTTCAGGATAGTGCCCCATATAGGTTCTCATCATATTCTCATCAAAACTATCATGACCTGCGGGGACAGGCGTATGTGTTGTAAACAGACTGGATGCCCTCACTATTTCAGTTGCTTCGGGATAAGTCCTGTTTTGTACCTGGATATATTCTCTGAGTCTTTCCAGGGTTGTAAAGGCAGCGTGTCCTTCATTACAGTGATAAAGATCAGTATCCAGATCAATGGCACGTAGCGCCCGTACTCCTCCAATTCCAAGCAACAATTCCTGCTTGAACCTATTCTCATGGTCACCACCATACAATTTATGTGTTACCTGTCTGTCGAAAGGCTTATTTGCCTCATAATCTGCATCCAAAAGATACAAAGGAATCCTTCCCACCTGCACCTTCCAGATTCTTGCATGTAAAGTTCGTCCCGGAAGCACTATTTGTACAGTTTTCCAATTTCCCTCATCATCGCGTACCGGAGAAATGGGTAATCTTGAAAAATCCTGTGCATCATCATGAGCAACCTGATCACCACCTGCAGAAATCACCTGATGAAAGTAACCAAAGCGATAAAGCATTCCAACCCCAACAATATTGTAATTATAATCACTTGCCTCCTTGAGGTAATCACCAGCCAAAAGGCCCAGTCCACCAGAGTACACCTTGAGTGAATTATGAAGACCAAACTCCATACTAAAATAGGAAACTGAAGGTTGATTTTCAGCACGTGGAGTATTCATATACTCCTGGAATGTCGTATAAACCTTGTTTAGTTTCTCTAAAAACGCCTTATTCTTCTGAAGCTTCAACAAGCTCTCATAAGAAATACGATCAAGTAGAACTATTGGATTTTGGTCCACCTCACTCCACAGATCTGGTTGGATAGACTCAAAAAGATCAATTGCTTCCTGGTTCCATGACCACCATAAATTTCTTGACAACTCATCCAGAGCCTTCAAACTCTCAGGAATATTCTGCTGAACCAGCACTCTCCTCCAAATCGGATTCTCATGTGAATGTATCCTTTCAGCTTCAGGTAATACTTCAACTCTTTCCTTTTTAGAATATGAAAAGGAGCTCTTCTCCGATCGTTTCAATGCAATGGAGTATGCCTCCCAATAGTTTGAAATCAAATTTTCCCAAAGGGCGATCCTGCTTATATCAAAGGCATTCTTTCGAGCTTCCCTGTTTTGATCCACAGATAATTTACAAAACCCGAGAATTGCCTGACTTACTTTCTCAGCCACCTCCGTGTCGTTGAAATCATCACGTGGAATTACAGTAATTCCATTTTCTGCCAGTCCGGGCTTGCTATTCACCCATCTTCCAAATCCGGTTAATGTTGTTGTAACAGTAGGGATGCTGAATGCCAGACTTTCCAGCGGAGTATACCCCCATGGTTCATAGTACGATGGAAATACAGTAAGATCAAATCCAATCAATATATCATAGTATGCCATGTTGAAAATACCATCATCGCCATTCAAATATGAGGGTACAAAAATGACTTTCACAGCATCTGATTTCTCATTATTCAAATCATTTTTCTGAATGTGCTTGAGAATTGGATCATGCTCTGAATAATGAAGGTAATGTGTAAGGAATTTGTCTCCATCCAAATCAGGATTCTTTCCACTTAATGATTCCTGCAAATCTTTCCGTGGTCCGTAATGGTGTGCTGGAATAAGTAAAAAAGCTACAGCAGTATTATTACAATTTTTAGTTTTATTCAGCTCCCCAAGAGCATCCAGGAAGAGGTCAATGCCTTTATTCTTGAATTCATACCTTCCACTGCTGGCAATAAGCGTGGTGTTTTCGTCCAGATCCTCTCCCAGTACTACAGATGCAACTTCCAATAGTTTTTTCCTCGCCTCCACTCTCTTGCCCTCAAATTCTTTTTCTGAAGGAACAAAACTATCCTCGAAACCATTGGGCGTAATTACATCAACATCTTTGCCGTGAAACTGTGCACACTCCATTGAAGTTAACTCGCTTACGGTAGTGTATGCATCTGCTTCATGAGCAGCAACTTTCTCAATAGACTGTTTTGCTACAAGGTTAAATTCCCTTGCCTTTTCATCACCATCATAGCTATTCATCTTGCTATAGAGCGGAAGGTTATTCCCGGCAAGAGAACGTCCTATAACGGTCGCATGTGTTGTAAAAACCGTTCCAACCTGGGGCTGGTTCTCTTTAAGATAGAGCAATCCGCCACCCGTCATCCACTCATGAAACTGAGCTACTACTTTCTTGCTTTCAAGACCGTAATACTCGATATAACTCTCAATTATTTTTCCCGTTGCATATCCAAAAAGTGTTGGCTCGATATAATCCCATTGTCCGGATATTGAATCTAGCTTGAATCGTTCCCACAGCTCACTAAAAATCTCATCCTTCTTAGGAAAAAACGGAGTGAAATCAACGATGATGGCTATTGGATTTCCGGAGATATTCCATCTTCCAACTCTTACCATTATTCCTTCTTCAGCAGCATGTTCGCGCCAATCGGAAAATAGCGATAAATCTTCGGCAAATTCAGGATGCTCTTCACTATCCCTCCACACATCTGGTCCGATTACCATATAATTATCATGCAATTCTTTCATAGCAGAAATTGCTTTGGTCGAGATAACTGTATGAATTCCACCAATCTTATTACATACTTCCCAGCTAACTTCAAACAGGTAGTCTGGAGCTACAATATTCTTGTTCATCCTAAATAATATAATTTGCAGTAAATAATTCTAAATCAAATTCTCCTCAACTTCAGCTTTTCTTCCCTCCCGATTTAGAAGCTGGACTCTTCTTTGTGGTCTTTTGCGTAGATTTTGCAGTAGCCTTCTTAGAAGCAGTCTTTGTAGTTGTATTCGCAGATGTCTTTTTCTCTTTATTTAAACTTTTTCCCGAAAATTTCAATCGTGAAAGCTCTTTTTCATATTTTTCCAGTTTTTCATCCTTCTCCTGGATAATCTTGCTCAAGCGCGATACATCATCATCACGATGCGTAGCAACTGCAGCATCAACACGAATTTTGAAATCACTCAATACATTCATATAATTGATAAAAGCCTCATATGGAGTATCATACGGATTGAAATATGAGTGTACCTCTCCATCGGAAAAGAACTTCGTGGACATATAATAAAAATGGTCGCTCACTTGCAGGTAATTAAAATCCTGAAGGATAGCTTCATCTTCGCATTGATAAACATCATCTCTCAATACATATAGCTTATTGAAAGCTTCCTGCTGCATTTCATTACCCAGCCATGCAGAAAGATCCCTCTCCTCATCTGCCCAGGAAATTGGATTTGGAACATTTGCGGCAGACACTACCTGAAGGTTCTTAGCTACCTCGCTTGGTGTACTAAAGGAGTATTTTGAATTATCAAAAACTGCCTTTGGGAAAGCAGCCAGAAAATCAAAAATGCCAGTTTCCTCCCACTGATGCTCTCCAAAAGTCTCATAATCCATGAAAAGATTAATAGTCTCTTCATTTTCTGGTACTTCATTCAGCCAGCTGACAAATTTCTCAGCCGTAAGTGGATATCCATCCCAGCTCTTATCAGAGAAACGAAAAGCTATATCATCACTGAGCTTAAAATTCTTCAACAGAAGCTTCAGTCTGGGCTCAATAGCATTACAATAGAGGAAATTAGGACTCTTCCATCCCAATACGTGTTTCGCTCCTTCAGTAAGCATTGCTTTAAATCCCATTTCATACACCGTAGCACCAATCTCATCTGAATAGACAAGTTCAGTATTCCTGAATACCTTTGGATCCTGTCCAAACAACTCTTTTATCACCTTCCTGTGCTCACTCACCTGCTGCATAAATTCCTCTTTGTTCTTAAGGGAAGCCAATGAATGTGAATAGGTCTCGGCCAAAAACTCTACATGTCCGGTTGCTGCAAGCTCTTTAAAGCTATCAATTACCTCCGGAGCATAAAGCTGAAATTGTTTCAGTGCAATTCCTGAAATTGAATAGGAAATCTTGAAATTTCCTTTGTGCTGACGAATCATATCCAGCATCAATTTATTTGCAGGCAGATAGCTCTTTTCAGCTACCTTTCTGAGTATACTTTCGTTGGAATAATCATCATAGTAGTAGTGATCATTTCCTATGTCAAAAAATCGGTAATTTCTAAACCTGAATGGTTGATGAACCTGGAAATACAAACAAATAGTTCTCATTGTGTCTCTTTTCAAAATTTATTTACAATCTCTCCACAAGCGGTGGCGATCATGAGTTTAACGCTTCTTTATACAAAGCATATACCTTCCGGGCTGAATTCTCCCATTTCATATTGTCAACCTCTTCCTTTCCGTGCTTAATAAACATGGATGAAAGAGCAGGATAATTCAGATAGCCGTAGATGGCATCTGCCATAGCGTCTACATCCCAATAATCCGTTTTAACAGCATACTTTAAAATCTCTGCAACACCAGATTGGTTTGATATGATAACAGGGACATTCGACTGCATGGCTTCCAGTGGTGAGATCCCAAATGGCTCTGATACTGATGGCATAACATAAACATCACTTAGGGAAAGCATGCGAAAAACATCATCCCCTTTAAGGAAACCGGTAAAATGAAACCTGTCTGCAATCCCAACTGCTGCCGTCCAGCTTATCATTTTTTCAAGCATTTCGCCACTTCCGGCCATCACAAAACGAACATTATCCATTTTCTTCAGCACCTTCTCAGCAGCCTGGATAAAATATTCCGGTCCTTTCTGAAGTGTAACACGACCTAAAAAAGTAACGACCTTATCCTTAACGCCTCTATTCAACGCCACCTTTTCCAAATCATCTATCGGCTCAACTGCATTATAAACAGTCTCCACCTTCGATGGATCAATACCATATTTTTCAATAACTGTATTCCTGGTCAGATTGCTCACCGCAATAATTTTATCGGCAATCTTCATTCCCATTTTCTCGATCTCAAAAACAGTTGGATTCACATTACCACCCGACCTATCAAAATCAGTAGCATGCACATGAATAACCAATGGTTTTCCCGAAACATTTTTAGCTGCAATTCCTGAAGGATAGGTTAACCAATCGTGGGCATGAATGACATCAAAATCATTGTCTTCAGCAATTTTTCCTGCAACGAGGGCATAATTGGCAATTTCCTCATACAGATTCTTTCCATATTTCCCTGTGAACTCAAGTTTACCACCCATTGAAGTATGGATAAACTTCCTGTTTGTGTTCTCTGCTTTATTTACAAGCGTTTCATATTCTTCTGAAGATGTATAGGGTACAAGGTTCGAGCTTACTTCAATATAGGAGATCTGACGGAGTAACTTGGAAAACTGAAAATGCCTTCTATCCAAAGAAATATCTCCGGCACCAATGAGACGCATCTTGCTCTGGTCCTCATCACCGTATGCTTTTGGTACAACAAATAAAATATCCAGATCCGGAATGGTAGACAGGCCACGTGTTAAACCATAGCTTGCTGTACCCAACCCTCCGGAAATATGTGGTGGAAACTCCCACCCAAACATTAAAACCTTCATAAAATCGTAAAATATATTTTTCTTATTGATAATTCTCTATCATCTCACCAACTCGTAGCAATGCTGCAACGCTAGTGGCCTGACTGATGGCTCCTTTCGGATAATGTGGTGGATTTCCATCATAAACTTCAGAAATCGACCCAATACCACGATAGATCATATCATCTTCAAATTCTGAATAAACTCTTTTAATTAGTGTAATACCTGAGCGCTTATGCACTTCCAGATATCCCTTTACAAAATGCTCAAGCAGCCAAGGCCATACAGAGCCCTGATGATAAGCCATATCTCGTGATGTTTGATCCCCGGCATATACACCTTTATAGGCCACATTCTTTGGAGCCAGTGTTCTCAATCCCTTTGGTGTCAATAACTCATCCCGGACAATATCCAACACTCCTTTTTTCATCTCATTTGAAAGTGGAGAAAACTCCAGGGAAGTCGCAATTACCTGATTTGGTCGTACTGAGAAATCCTTATATCCATTGTCAGTATAATCTGCCAGATACTTCTTCTCGGCATGCCAGAAATTTTCAATAAATGCAGACTTCACCATCTCAGGAACCTCACTCCATTCCGAAACAAATTTCTTGTCCTTCTCTCCCCATTTCAAAACCTGACAAACTGCGTTATACCATAATGCATTTACCTCAACGACTAAACCCTTCCTTAAGGTAACCGGGACTCCATTTGCCATTGCTTCCATCCAGGTAACAGGAATACCATCCTCCCCGGCATATATCAAACCATTATCCAGCATATGAATACCAAATGAAGTTCCGTTTTTGAAAGCATTGAGTATTTCCAGAATTGGTTTTTTATAGCTCTTCCATATGTCAATAGCGCTATCAGATTTTTCCAGTTGCTGTAAGGCCCAGATAAACCAAAGTGGGGCATCAACTGAATTGTAATTCTCATGCTGATCACATACTAAATTAGGGAATAAACCATTCTGAAGTGATTTTACCATGGAATCGATAATCTCTTTTGCCGATTTTACATCTCCAATGCTAAGGGTTAAGCCTGGAAGTGCTAAAAATGTGTCACGTCCACGCAAACCATACCAGGGAAAACCCGCAATAACCTCAGTGTGTTTATCCTTTCTTACAATAAACTGCTCAGCTGCGTTAATAAGACAATTCCTAAAACTATCTTTTGGAGTCCGAAGTGCAGATTCCGACTGGAACTTTCGCTTAAAGCCTCCCGGTAAAACAGGCGAAGTAGAAGCTGAGAAAATAATTGACTCTCCCTTTTTAATGGGAAGTTCAAAATAACCGGGTACATAGAGATCCTCTTTGAAATCATATCCTCTCTTCTGCTCCTCAATGTATTCAACATTATGATACCAATCGGGCACCGGAACAAATTCCACACTCTTCGAAAACTGCATATGTAAATCAGGATAACCTTCATACAAACATGAAGAGATTCCGTTTTCTACAGGTTTGTAATGGCGATCCGCATAAAGATTAGCCTTACTCAGCTTATGTATACTTCGAAATGCAAGGAAAGGACTGAATCTCAGTAAGGTGTCAGAATGAGCTTCTTCCAGCGTAAATTTTATCAAAATCTGCTCCTGCTGCTGAACCAGCATCGACTCTCTTGTCAGCACCACTCCACCAACCCGATAGGTTATTTTGGAACCCTTTTCTGCATCAAAATCCCTTATGTACTTATGTCCCCTGGGAACATACAAATCACCTTCATATTTATGTATTCCAAGGTTAAATTCTTTCTCATGCTGTATAATGGTAACATCCAGTGAAGAGAGCAAGACATGCTTCTCTCCCTCAAAACTATCAAGAGGACAAACCAATAAACCGTGATATTTCCTGGTATTACAACCAGAAATAGTTGTCGAGGCATAAGATCCTGCACGATTTGAACGCAACGCTTCCCTCGAAAGGGAATATTCGAGATTTACAAGTTCGGCTTTATCAAACTTTAGGAAAGTCATATTAATCAATCATTTAAAAGTGCAAAGATAAAACTAAATAATGAAGAAATATTATCCATATTTAATATTCAGGTTAAATAATCATTAAGAAAACAGGTAGTAAATAACAACAACAAAAGAATTGGTATTTAGTTTAAAAAATAAGTAATAAATTCGTGGCAATAAATTTTGTGAATGAAGAAGCTGAAATTTTGGATATTTTTACTGCTGATAGTCATTGTTGGCTGCAATGAAAGTCAGAAAAATAATTTTTCAAATGATGACATTTCTATTGTTAACATTAAGGGAACAATTGAAAGTGGGGAATATCAACTGCTAACCATTGATAAAATGGGAACCAGTGCATTTATCCCTGTCGATTCGGTCCGTTGTGACAAAAATGGGCAATTTGATATTACATTCCCATGTCAGGCAATAGATTTTTTTGCATTAAAATATTCAAATAATGGATATATCACTCTTATAGCTTACCCCGGCGACAGTATAGAAATCACAGGGTCCGTTGAAAGCCTTCACCCCTATTCAATCTCAGGATCTCCGGATTCCCGTCTGGTTCAGCAACTTTCCCTGAAGCATAAATATGCATTGGATGAACTTCAAGACATCTCCATAGAAACTAATGAAATTCAAGGCCAGGGAAATTATTCAACTTTGAAACAAAATTTGAACAAGCGATTTGATTCAATTACCAATAATTTTCACATATACTCAAGTGATTTTATCAGACGTAATTCCTCCTCTCCGGCAATTTTGATCGCCTTGTACAATCAGTATGGCCCACGATTGCCTGTTTTTGAACTTCCTGCTGATCTGGCTACTTATCAGTTTATAGATTCCTCCTTGCATAAAATATATCCTGAAAACGAAGCTATTAAATCCCTGCATAGTCATCTTGCCACTGCGATGCAACAGCTTGAATCTCAGCAGAAAAAAACAATTCTTTCTAAAGGAATGGAAGCTCCCGATTTTGTCATGAAGACAGATAAAGAAGAACTATTGGCGCTAACAGATCTCAGGGGAAAGTATGTGTTGATTCAGTTTTGGGCATCATGGAGTAAGCTATCTATGGATGAAAATATTTTCCTGAAGAGTTGTTTTCAGAAGTATAAGAATAGTAATTTTACAATCCTTCAGGTGTCAATTGATAACGACAAGCAGAGTTGGCTGGAAACTATTGAGAAACTGGAGTTGAATTGGTTTCACGTGAGCGATTTAAACAGGTGGGAAACAACAGCAGTAGATATGTACGATGTGGAAAGAATCCCTGCCAATTTCCTGATAAACCCCAGAGGGGTGATAGTAGAAAAAGATATTTTCGGAGAAAAAATAGAACCCATTGTAGGTAAGTACGTAAAATGATCAGTCAAAAAATGAAACGAATGAATAAATATTTAGCAATAGCCATAACTGCAATAATGCTGGTTGCGTGTAACAATGAAAACAAGGTAACAATTAGCGGAACCTATCTGGATGGCACAGCTCAATCAATCACTCTGGAGATGCTGAATGTAAATCAGTTAGACAGGGTGGATTCTGTTAAGATCAATAAGAATGGAAGCTTTCTCCTAAAAACAGAACTGGAAAATCCTGAATTGCTATTGGTAAAAAATGAGAATGGACAGATCATAAACCTCCTGGCTTTTCCCGGCGAAGATATCGAACTTGATATTCCAGATAGTAATTTTGAAAGTGGGTACACAGTAAGCGGATCAAGCGAATCTGACAAAGTAAAATTACTTGTTAATAGAGTAGAGATAACAAAACGGAAATTAGATTCAATCGTACAAATTTCAAATCAAACCGAAGATACAACAGAGCTCAAACTATTGCTTCAACAATACACTGATATTTTCAATAAACAGAGATTGTTTAACGTCAGATTTGTAGTTGAAAATATCAGTTCGCTCTCAAGTGTATATGCATTGTATCAACGAATTGGACCCGAAGATTATATCCTTAACAAGATGAATGATCTTCAATATTTAAAGATCGTGGCTGATTCGGTAAAAATAAGATATCCGGAGTCAAGTCTGGTTATTTCACTTGTGCAGGATATTGCCCGCAGAACCAGTGAATACGAAAACCTGTTACTTTTAAATAAACTAGCAGAAACAACAATAGAAGATACAGGTAACATTAACTTAACGATTCCTGATGCTGAAGGAGTTGAGATAAGTCTGAGATCACTCAAAGGGAAGGTAGTGTTACTGAATTTCTGGGCTTCGATGGACAATGCCAGCAGAAAATCTAATCAAACACTTAAGGGAATTTATGATAAATACCATTCAAAAGGATTTGAGATTTATTCAGTATCGCTTGATAATAATATGGCTGCCTGGAGGGATGCAATAAGATTCGAAGATTATAAATGGATCGATGTATGCGAGCTTTCATACCCAAATTCGTATGCGGCCTCCTCCTATAATATCCAGGCGATCCCAACCACATTCCTTCTCGATAAAGAAGGAAATATAATCGCGAAAAATATTCAGGGCACCCTGCTTGCCACATGGTTAGATAACCTATTGTAAAAACTGATGTCAACAAACGGTAAAAATATATATTTCGCATCCGACATTCACCTGGGTATGTCACCGGGAGAGAAAAGTCGGGAGAGAGAGCTTATAGTTCTAAGCTGGTTGAAAAGTGTAGAGCATGACATGTCGGAGCTATGGTTATTGGGAGATATCTTTGATTATTGGTTTGAATATAAGAAAGTTGTTCCCCGTGGCTTTACCCGTTTCCTGGGTAAGCTATCAGAACTATCAGACCGTGGCGTTAAGATTCATTTATTTACAGGAAATCATGATGTTTGGATCTTCGACTATTTACCGGGAGAGATAGGGGCTGAATTGCACGATAAACCCGTCATTAAGAAGTTGGGGGATCTTACATTCTTTTTTGCCCACGGAGATGGATTATCCAAAAAAGACTGGGGATACAGAATGATGAAAGCGATGTTCAGAAGCAAGTTCCTTCAGTGGTGCTTTGCAAGGATCCACCCAAACGGTTCAATCGCTCTTGCACACTGGTGGTCGAAAAAAAGCAGATACAGCAAAGGAATCGAATCGACATTTAAGGGAGAAGAGAATGAAGAGCAGATTCAATTTGCCAAACAGCATTCATTGGAGAACAAGGAGATCGACAGATATGTTTTTGGTCACCGACACATCCCCTACGACATCAATTTTGGAGAAGATAAAAGGGTTATTTGCCTGGGCGACTGGATCACCAATTTTTCGTATGGGGTATTTGACGGTAGTGATTTCAGACTGAAGAAATTTGAGCCAGAATCTCTTCAATAATCCCCGGGAAACCTGCCCCTAACTTGATTCCGGGAATAAAGTAAGAAGTCAGAGATTAAAAAGGCCGGTTTGAAATTCAAACCGGCCTTTTATATCGTAAGATATATCTTCTTACATAATACTGAAAGCTACAGTCAAACCTGCCATAACAACAGATACCATAGTCATCAATTTAATAAGGATATTCAGAGAAGGTCCTGAAGTGTCTTTAAATGGATCTCCAACTGTATCACCTGTAATAGCTGCTTTGTGAGAATCACTTCCTTTTCCACCAAAATTACCTTTCTCAATGTATTTTTTAGCATTGTCCCATGCACCACCAGCGTTGTTCATGAACACAGCCAGTGTAAATCCAGTTGTTAAACCACCAATAAGCAGTCCAATAACTCCGGCTACTCCCAGAAGAAGACCCATTGCTATTGGAACGATAATAGCGATTAATGAAGGAAGCAACATCTCTTTCTGTGCACCTTTTGTTGAAATAGCGACACACTTTGCATAATCAGGAGTTTGCTCCCCTTTCATAATACCCGGCATTTCACGGAACTGTCGTCTGACTTCATCAACCATTGAAGCTGCAGCACGTCCAACAGCTTTCATTGTTAATGAACTAAAAAGAAAGGCCATCATAGCTCCCATGAAAATTCCACCAATTACCAATGGGTTGAACAGAGATAAGTCATAAGCAAGAACAAAATCATCAATCCCAGCATCCTTTAGATTAACTGCGAATTGTCCTGCTTCAACTGCAGGCGCAATATCTCCTCTATAGAAGAGGGTGTCGCCTACCATAAAGAATCCATCACCACTCTTATCGGCCAATTTTCCAAGCCAGAGTCTAACCTCTTCCATATATGCGGCGAGTAATGCCATCGCGGTAAGTGCCGCTGATCCAATAGCAAAACCTTTTCCTGTTGCTGCTGTCGTATTTCCAAGCATGTCGAGTGCGTCTGTCCGCTCACGAACTTCTGCCGGTAATTCAGCCATCTCAGCATTTCCACCTGCATTATCAGCAATAGGACCAAAAGCATCTGTTGCCAGTGTGATACCCAAAGTAGAAAGCATTCCCACAGCAGCAAAACCAATTCCATAAACTCCCATTGCAAAGTTGCTGAATCCACCTGCAAAAGCATAAGCTCCAATAATTCCAAGAACGATAGTTACAACAGGTATCCATGTAGATGACATACCAACAGCTAAACCATCAATAATAGTGGTAGCGTGCCCTTGTTGTGTTTGTTTTGCAATACCTTTGGTAGGCTTATATTCATCTGAAGTATAATATTCTGTTGCCTGGCCAATAATAACTCCGGCAGCCAACCCTGCAACTACAGAACCAAAAATTCCCCAGGTAATCCAGCCTATTGCAGCCATACCGGCAATAGCAATAAGAATCAACACAGAACTTCCACCAGTTCCAAGTAATAGTGCATTTAAAAGATTCTTTTGAGAAGCAGTCTCTTTGGCTCTTACCATGAATACACCAACAATGGATAGAATTATACCAATAGCGGCTACCATCATAGGTGCAATAATAGCAGTCTCCTGACTAATTCCTGAGCCATTTGCAAGAATTGGCAGTGCAGCACCTAAAGCTGCGGTAGCAAGAATTGAACCTGCATAAGATTCATATAAGTCGGCTCCCATTCCGGCCACATCACCAACATTATCACCAACATTATCAGCAATTGTTGCAGGGTTACGTGGATCGTCTTCAGGAATACCAGCTTCAACTTTTCCAACCAGGTCAGCTCCTACGTCAGCAGCTTTTGTGAAGATTCCACCACCTACGCGTGCAAACAATGCCTGTGTTGATGCTCCCATACCAAAAGTAAGCATGGTTGCAGTAATTTCAACTAATTTCTGATGTTCAGTTGT
>JAUUZQ010000149.1 GCA_030589895.1 Bacteroidales bacterium | reverse complement strand
TTACACTTTTCCAGATGCCACTACTCGCACTTGCCACCCATATTGTGTAATTTTTTCCTCGAGGTCTTACGGCTTCAACATCTGTACATCGACCGCTGATATTTGTTGGGCCAATATATTGCCAGTGTAAACTGTCAAAAGAAGATTGAGAGCGCATGGCTTCATGCTCTGCATACCCCTCGAGTTTTGTCTCACCATCGAGAATTGGCTTTTTCTGGGATAAAGCATTTAAGCTAACTGCAACAAGGACAAATAGTATTATTGATTTCTTCATACCGGATAGTTTTAGGATGAGTAAAGGTATAATAAAATCCAAAAAAAAGATGAAATTTTCCCTTGCTCTTTTTTCATCTATCGCAATGCTGCTTTGCTTAGCAAATGTTCCGGAACTATCACGTTGAACTCAATTTCATCAACAATGAACTCGGTACCCTTTCCTTTCTTAAGCATATCTTTAAAGATTATTTTTCCCGGGTACCAGCGGTTTCCAATGCGTTTGATATCGAGTAATTCAGTTTTCTTCAAGAGGGTGCCACTTTTTGCGTAGAGCTCTTCTTTTAAAGGAACGTATCGAGATTTGTCTACCCACATTTTTCTCTTCTGATAGGTTACATCCGGGGAGTTTGCAATGGACTCAATTATCCAGCAATCTGTCCCGTTGTATGTTTCACTTCCTGTTACTGTTGCGTCATATTTGCTTCGCAGGTTTGGGTCGTCCATCATATCTTCATAGGAAAGATCGGATCCCATCATAGATTGCCTGAGCATGTGACCGGAAATTTGAATAGTTCTGTCGGTACTTGGTGAATAAATCCATAATTGATCTTCCAGTTTGAGCATTTTTGTTCCTTTTTCTCTGGAAGGAGCCAGGTATTCTGTATAGGATTTATCGTCTCCTACCGACCATGTTTCGGCTTCAATGGTCCTTGAAACACGTGGACCATGAATGATCATTTTCGAAAAAACATGTCTTGAATCTGCTGACATATTCTTGTCTATCCTGTCCAGGATATCATCTCCGGATGGTTGTGCAAGAAGCAATCCTTGGAAAATGAAAGCGGATATTATCGTTGCTATTATTTTCATTGTATTTAGTATTTATTTATGCTTGTTTATATAGTTTTTCACTTTCGCCTTAGGCTTATTCCTTGCAGTCATGAGCTCGACATTATCTCTGTTCGCTGAGCCCAGCTTCACACAAGTTAGCTCCGCTTCGGATAGCTTTGGTTCACCTTATACTTTTGTCTTTTTATTTTTACCTTGTTTCACGCACCCAACTCTTTAAAGAGTTCAGCTGTCTGACGCTTATATATCCCAATCCCTGCCAGTGCCGTTCCGACAATTGTTGCCAATAATCCCGGAATAAATCCGATATAATAGGCCGTAGGAGTAATTTCAGCTCTGAAAACGGGGGACATCATCATTGAAGACTCCTGCATAACTCCTGACATGTCAATTCCTTTTTCCAGAAGGGAGGAGAAAAAGAGAGCAATTGCTGTTCCCACAATAGAGCCGATAATTCCTATAATGATGGATTCACTGATCAGACTTCTGTAAATGTGTCCTTTCCTCTCACCAATGGCTAGTCTGAGACCCATTTCTCCATATCTCCTCAATCCGCCTAACAGGCCACCATTCCATAAGACAATCGACATAGCAAAAACAAATATAAAAATCATAATGCCTGAAAAAGAACCAATCAGATCCAGCATACTACCTAAATTATTCATCTCTCTTAATGGAACCATAGTTGGTGAAAAGACATCTGTAGAATCTGAATGTATTTCATTAAAGTAAGTTGATATTTCAATAGCTTTCAGGTCATCATAACTGTTATCGGAGAAGTATCCCAGTATTTCTCCTGTGGCATCCTGCATATCCAATGCTTCTCTTACACCTGAAATATCTGCAATTATCCCACCTCTGTCCAGCGCCATAACACCAAATTTAATGGTACCGGATACAGTGAAGTTTGTGATAGACATGGCGCCATACATTGTTGAACCAATAAGTGTTACCTGATCACCAGGTGAAATTTTTAATTTAGTGGCAAAATCATCACTTAGAAGTACTTCGTTGCTGTTTTTTGGAATCTCCCCTTTTACTAAAGATTTCTCTAAGTTTAATCGTTCAATTTCAACACTATTTTCAGAGATCATGTCAATGGCCATTCCGGCAGCAGGCCCTTGTGCTTTTGTTTCGCCGTTTTCATCCGGAGCATCCACCAGGCCTCCAAAACTAATCCTTTCGCTCCAATTCATGTCCGGATATTGCTTCTGAATTTCGTTCATCAACTCACCTGTTTCCAGCAGAGCCAGATCATTGGGAATCTGATCCATATTTTCATAGTATGCCTGACTCATAACCTTTACATGGCCAGTTGAAAATTTGGCGTTGAAATCTATCATGTCACCAAAAACACCTGTCAGGTATGTTTGTAACAGGACAACAATCGTTACACCAATTGTTATAACAATAATGGGCAGCAGGCTCCTCTGTCTGTCCCTTAATATTCCTCTTATAAAAAATTTTAACATAATATTAAATTTTATGTGCTACTGATTATTGAATCTTACCCCTGATTGCATCATTAGGATTCATTTTCGAAATTTTTCTTGCGGGTATGTAACTCACAATTGTAGTTGTAATAGTAACCAGTAGTATGGTTCCAAGAATCAATGCTAAACTGAATGCCGGAAAGATTGTATCGGCAATGGGTACTCCGAAATCATCGGCATACTCTGGCATTGCAAATCCATTTTTTCTCATGCTTACCAGAAGAGGAATACCATAGAGTGCACCGAGGAATATTGCGAGGATGGCATGCATCGCACCTTCAACAGTAAATATGGCGATAACTTGTTTCCTGGTCATCCCCATAGCAATGATGGTTCCTATTTCTTTTTGTCTTCTGAAAATAGATAGTATCTGCGTGTCAAAAACAGCTAACAAAGCCAGGGCGAGTAAAATCAGATACATAATTGATCCTCCAACTTTCTTCATCTCAATCAATTCATTTATATCCGATAACAGAGCAGGAAGCGTTTGGAATTTCCAATCGGATAGATCTGCGTTAATGATTGATTCATCGCCTGAGATGATCATTGTTGCTTCGCCATCAAGTCTGAGCATTTCTTGCATGGATTTAAGAGGTATCCATATTTGTCCTGCATCAACGGGGGGCATAGGAGTGTTAAAAATGGCTGCAATTCTAATTTCAACAGCATCAAAAGTTCCATTTGCATCACGCCATCTAACCAGTATGAAGTCTCCAAGTTGAGCATTCATTGATTTTGCCATTCTCGTTCCCATCATGGCCGGTATTTCATCTCCTGTTGCTATCATTAAATCGGAGGGAAGTGCAATGGCTTTTTGATTTATAGAGATACCTTTTAGTAAAATACTTTTAATTCTACCTTCAGGGTAAACAGTTGCCGGTGCCAGTAATATTGGAGCAACTGAACCCTCATTGACCGCATCGTTTAGTGACTCAGGAATAGCTCCATGAGCATCTGTTAGTGTAAAAGCATCATACGGATCATAAGATGCGTGCCAGAGTTGCCCCTGTCCGTATGCCCATTTCACAGAATCTGTACGGGCCTGTTCTCCCCAGCCCTGGTAAAATCCATTTAACAGGATGATGACTACATAGGAAATTGAGAGGATAAGTACGTTCAGGAAAGTTCGAAGACCGGCTCCAAACAGATTTCGTATGGCAAGCTTAAATGCTATCATGATTTCCCTCCCTTTTATTTTTTAATAATGTCATCTGCCACAACTTTTCCGTCTTCAAGTCTGATGATCCTGTTCAGGTACTTTATCACTTTGTCGTCGTGGGTAGCAAATAGAAAAGTGGTATTCAGCTCTTTATTAAGTTTCACCATCGTATCCAGAATGTGGTAGGAATTTTCCTTATCGAGGTTTGCGGTCGGCTCATCTGCCAGCACTAGTTCAGGTCTTTTTACCATAGCGCGGGCAATGGCAACTCTTTGTGATTCTCCACCTGATAATTGCTTGGGTTTTGATTTTATTTTATCCATCAGTCCTACCCATTCAAGAGCATCCAGGACTGCTTTTCTGCGTTCAGCAGCAGATTTTTTCAGCAGTAGAAGTGGAAATTCAACATTCTCATATACCGTGTATACCGGCATAAGATTGTATGTTTGAAAAATGAATCCGATATGGTGTTTCCTTAATGATGAGGCTCTTTTTGGATTGATCTTTTTGATAGAAGTACCAAGGAGGGTAACATCTCCGTCTGAAGGATTATCTAAAGAACCGATAATATTCAGCATGGTGGTTTTCCCGGAGCCACTTGGACCAACGAGTCCTGCGAATTCACCGGCTTCAAATTTCAGATTAATGTTTTTAAGGGCGGTAAATTCGCCTCCACCAATCGGAAACCTTTTTGCCAGGTTGTTGATGGTGATGATGGTTTTGTTATTCATTTTGTTAGATATTAAAGTTTTATCAAGTGTTTTCTATATATTTTATTGTTAGATCCATGACATTCTTCCTGTCTCTTAATAATTAAATACAGCCATCAGTTGAAATCCAACTCCGCTAAAAATATTTGCTTCTTGCTCAAAGCCCGGGAGCCGATATTTATCAGGATTCCAGAACGCCATTGAATAAAAGGCCCACTTGTCATAGGTCATCGACCAATTAATAAATCTGTAAAGCTCTTTGTTGGAAGCATCTATGAATACAATGGCTGAAATATTATGTATTATATTAATTGGATAATTCAGTGATAGTCCTCCAAAGATTACATCTTGTTCGGTTTGAAATGCTTCTTCCCCTTGCATATAATATAGCGCTTCACCCATTATACTCAGGCCATTTCCGATTGCGAATGAATAGTCTAATCCTACATTAAGCATCGTTGTATTGTCGAGAGTTAGCAGATCGCTATTTTTTTGGATTAACGCAGCTTCAAACCAGGCGCCAACTCCAATGTCAACTTTGGCATCCAGGGCATATCTGTTTTCCGGACAGGTTTCTCCAATTTGCATGGGAGTAGGTAGAATTGCGTCCGGGTCTGCCTGACGATGATGATAGCTTGCTGCTATTTCGCCAATTGAAATTGGTAGTTGAACTCTTCCCCCATATTCAAAACTGTTCTCTTTTGAAGGAAATATCTCTAATCCTTTTGGATCGTTATTTCCGTAGAGTCCCCAGAGCCAGATATTGGCATTATTCAAAAAATAATATCTTCCAAGCAAACCATACACCCCTTTTGTCAGGCCCAGTGGGTCTCTTGGGTCGATCTGGTCAAACCACATGAGAGGCCGAATCATATTTGCTGAACCGAAATTGATCTTTTGCAAGCCGGCTCTGATCTCAAATTGATCACCCGAGAGTTTGACCCAGGCCCGATATAGATCCAGTTTATTATCATATGCAATAGAATCGCTTCCATCATATGCTGCTGAACCCCAAATATTCAATGAGCCTTCTCCCTCCAGACTTAAGTTTCCGATTGGAATATTGAAATTCACCTCAGGTATATATCTTAGTCCTCCCTGGATATTGAATGGCTCCTGAAGGTTAATCGTTGACCAGGAAATTACTTGTCCGTCTAAGCCAATATTTTGTCCGCTTAAGAGGATACTTGATCCACTAAAGAAAAGGAAAGCCAATATTGGGATTAATTTCTTCATTGAGATTTTTCATTGCGATCAAGTATTCCGTAAAAGAAAAACCGAATTAATTCCATTGCCATTTCATTTGGACTATTATATAGCTGAATCAGCTTTTCATCCGCCAACATCTCATAGATATGATTGAGGAAGTAAATGAGAAATTCAGGTTTTACATCTTTCCGAATTTCCCCGTTTTTTTGCGCTTTAACATAGTCAGCATGAACCATTACCAAAATCTCATTTTTCCTAAGGGTATAGAATTCAACTATTTCCGGCTCTGCGTGCAGCATAAGATCATTCGCAAATTCAGTGCTCATATCTGCCGTGCCTTTCATCTTCAATTCAATCTGCCGAGTTATCTTCTCAGAAAAGGGAATGTCGCTATCCATTATCTCACGATAGCTTGTAATCGACTCCTTGAAAAGTTCATCCAGAATAGTTTTAATTAGTTCCATCTTATTGGAAAAGAACTTGTAATAGGTCATTTTACTAACCTTTGCTTCGGAACATATCTCTTCAATAGTTACTCTTTTGAAACCATGCTTCCAGAATAGCCCTCTTCCAACAGCAATTATTTTCTTTCTTTTTTGATTGGAGGAATATGGCATAACTATACGAAATAGGTAAAAAGAAACATTTATCGTACAATAATATGACATCGGTAAACTAAAGTCAAGTAAATCCGCGTTTTTTTGACAAAATATTCCGTAAATTGTGTTTTATACTAATTCCAGGACTTATGAAAAAGCTTATATTAGTTATGAAATCAAAGGGATTGTTACTGGCTTTAGCGGTATTCTCACTATCTTATTTATCATTAGCAGCACAGGGAATTTACCTGAATCCGGCTGCTGAGGCTGATATGTATAAGCCTTTAACAACTGCCAGTTCAACATTGGCTCCCAGTTCAACTGCCAACTTTTCGCCCGATAATCTGATGGACGGCTCTGTTGCATCCTGGAGCGAGGGAGCAAGAGGTTCCGGGGTAGGGGAGTACATACAAATTGATTTCAGATATCCTGATTTTATGCACTATGTGATGTTTATAAATGGCTATGGAGTAAAGAAACATTGGCTGTCAAATAGCAGGATAAAAAGTTTTAAAATTAGCAATGAGGAGGGGGAATCGCGGACCGTACAGCTTCAAGACACGCGTGCAATGCAAGTGGTGGGATTGGTTGAGTTGCTTGAAGATGAATATGGAGATTTGATTATTTCAGAGCCTCTGTATGGCAGTAGTTTCAAATTTGAGATCATGGAAGTTTACAGAGGAAAAAGGTGGCAGGATGCTTGTATTACTGAGATGGATATTAACAATTGGTACAGTGATCTGTTTTCAATGAATGAGGATTATATTTATTTGAATTTGTTCAGGGAATATTTTGGTGGAATTGTAGATTACAAGGGAGATCTTTTTATTGAAAGTGATTGGGATGGATATGTTCAGATATCTGTTGAGGATGGGAAGTATTTTGAAGAGATTATCTCAGGGGACGGAACGGAAGGATTCGAAGAATACCAAGCCTTTATTAATATCAATAAGGAAGAATTTTTCATGCTCTCTTCATATTTTATAAAGGAGCTGGATTTTGAACATATTGATTTTAATGAGGAGGTTCAGGATGATCCAAAGTGGTTCGTGAGATTTGAAAATGAGTTTTCATATTATGATGTTTTTGAAGAGAAATACAAGGAAATGGATCAAGAAATGATTGAACAATTATTTGAGACAAATCCGGTTTCTGAGTTATCGGATATTTCAGGTGATTCTCTGATTTGGGAAGATATATGGATCGTAATTACAGGGTTCGAAAATGTTGTGAAAGCTATATATCCTCCTGTCCCGATAGCTATCGGGATTGAAGATCCCGAATTTGAAGTATATTA
>JAUUZQ010000162.1 GCA_030589895.1 Bacteroidales bacterium | reverse complement strand
GCTAGTCGATGAATCGGGAATTCAGCTGGAGGGATATTATACATTTAAGGACCATGAGCACCTGGTGGTTAACTATTCTCGTTCCTTAAACCAGTTTTGGCAAGATTTTGTGTTTAGCGAATTTTTCGTGGAGTACAGTTTTTACCCTGGCCGGAAGAACAACATAACCCTTTTTGCAGATTATGCATCGGATCAGTTCAAATCGGAAAATACCAGATATGCTACAGGTGCAGTTTGGGAGTATTCGTTGTTAGGTAGCTGGTCTACTCAAATCCATCTGGAATATCAATATATGGAAAGGGAAATTGTTGAAACGGCTACCATTCAAAATGGAGTTGTTATTCTGGGTGTTTCCAAATCACCAAGTTTGTCAATTTCGGCCATATGGGAACTGAGCAATGATCCATTTTTGAACGACAATCCAGATACACCTGCTCTGGAAACCGGTTTTCGACACTGGCCGGGGATTGAGGCCAGTTACAGAATCAATCCCACCAATACACTTTCTCTATTTGCGGGGAAAAGAAGGGGTGGTCCTGTCTGTACTTCGGGAATATGTTATGAAGTTTTAGATTTTGAGGGAGTTGAAATCAGATTAAAAACAAAATTTTAGGAGGAACTATTATGAAATATTTATTTAATGTTGTGATGATCCTGTTGATTGCTTGCACAGGACAATTGTATGCCCAGGTCCTGGGCGATCCAGCACCGGATTTTGAAGTGGAACTGTTAGAACCAGATTCAACAACTTTCAAGTTGTCTGATCAGGAAGGAAAAGTAGTCCTGGTATTTTTCTTTGGAAATACATGTCCCAGTTGTTTATCAGCCGGATCCGATGTTGAAACTTCCATTTACCAGGTTTTTAAAGACAATACAAATTTTACAGCCATTGGGATTGATACATGGGATACCAGTTCAAATGAAAGCTCCGTTACAAATTTCAAGAATACAACTGGCATCAGCTTTCCTCTTGCATTAAAGGGGGGTAGTGTAGCTGCCGCTTATCAAACTACTTACGACCGATTGATGGTAATTGATGGAGAGGGAATTCTGGTGCATAAAGGAATTCTTGTAGCGAGGAACGATCTCGACAATACTATAGAGGCCATCAATCAGAGTCTTACGGTTACAGGGCTTGATTTGGGTTCCCATATTCCACAACTGAACGTTTTTCCCAACCCTGTCTCGGACGTTTTGCATATTGCAGTTGGAGATGCATCAATCTCGGGTATATCGCTGTATGATATTACCGGTAAACGTGTGCATAAGGCAACATTTTCGGGCTTCACTGAATTGTTCAGTGTTGAGATTCCATTGCAACATCTGGAACAGGGAATCTATTTTTATTCAATTCAGGCAGAAGAACAACTCTACACAGGGAAACTGCTTATTCAGCGCTAACGGGTGCTATTCTTCTCCAGTCTTTCAGGGTAAGTATAACCAGGTAGTGATTGGAAAGTGATCGGAATAGTTGGTCTTTATACGCTTAAATTGGTTGGAGATTATGGGATCGCTGTACAGGATATAATCAATCCTGAGTGAAGGTAATTCTCCTGCATAGGTATTTCCAAAGCCCTTGCCGGATATTCTGAAAGCATCGTGCATTCCCCTTTTTATTTTATGATAGGCATAGGATTGAGGGGTATCGTTGAAGTCCCCCATCACCACTACCGGATAAGGAGAATCTTTGATATAGTTGGCAATCATTTCAGACTGTTCGGCCCTCAGCGTAAATGCTTTTTTTAGTTGGGATCCAATATGTCTGATCCCCCGAATTTGTTCATTTGAGTATTTTAGGCGTACACTATCCATAAAGGCATAATCCTCTTGCTTAAATTTAATGGATTGAAGGTGAATGTTAAATACCCTTACCGTGTCTGATCGAAAGAGAATATCGGTATACATGGCTGCATTAAGAGAGGTATTAAATGGAATACGGCTCTTTTTGATGATCGGATACCTGCTGAAAGTAGCAATACCGAATCCATTGCGATTTGCCTTGTCGGCTGTATAGTAAACAGCACTTTCAGGAAGTGAACGCAACTTAATTGATATGTCAGTATGTGTTTCTCCTTTTTTGGCGGATGTGTAATACTCCTGGAGGCAAAGAATATCAGGTTCCTGTTGTTTAGTAAAATTGAGAATCTGCTCTTTAATCTGAGGATTACTGGACCACTTATAAATATCGAATCCCCTTACATTATAAGAGAGTACTTTGAACATACGGTCAGGGGAAGAACTCTCGGGAATCTTAGCATCCTTGAAATTCAGAGGCAGTAAGCTGTTTAGATGATTCCATCCAAGCAGTATAACAATCAGTGAGATCAATATCTCCTTTTTTAGCTGGATCAGCCAATAACAAAGCAATAATAAATTCAGAATAATAAGGAAAGGGTATGCCAATCCAAACAAAGCAGGAAGGATAACCTTTGATGGATTTACCACGGGTGCCAGATAAGCCACGAGCAATCCGGTTGCAGCAAGTGCATTCAGAACCAGAATAATTCTGTCTGCTAGTTTTCTCACACAACTATTTTTTATTACTCATTTTGAATAACAACTCCTTTTCCTTGGCAGACAGACTGTCATACCCTGCTTTGGATATTTTTTCCAGGATCAAATCAATTTCTTTCTGCTCTTCGACTCTTTGGGAATTGTATTCGATGTCGTTAGATGATCGCTTATGGGTGACAGTCATCTTCTGTTTTCCGGGTTTGAACCAGGTGGCTATTCGGTCCATCAAGCTTTCGAAACCCCTGGTAATATCCTTCCCTTGTTTATAATAATAAGCAATTAGAAAACCCATGAATGCACCTCCAATGTGGGCTATTTTCCCCCCGGTATTTACTGAAAAGTCAACCATTGAGGTAAAAATGAACATTGCCAATGCAATGTACACGATCTTGATCGATCCAATTAAGACTAAGTGCATCCGCCTGTTAGGCTGGTAGGTAGCAGTTGCAGCAACAATAGCCATTACAGAGGCAGAAGCTCCAAGTGCCACGGAACTCCCTTTGACCTGACTAAAAGCCGGGAAGATATTGTAGAAGATCACATACAGTATTCCCCCTGCCAGACCTCCCAGCAGGTAAGTACTCAAAAGTTTCCTTAATCCTAATTCCTGAATGAAAACAGTACCAAACCAGTAAAGCCATAACAGGTTAAAGAGTATATGGATAAAGTCGGCATGCAGAAACATGTATGTAACAAGGGTCCAGGGACGTCTGGCAAGTACATCAAGGTTAGCAGGAACTGCAAGATAATTCAGGAACTCTCCAAACAGATCATTGGAATCTGACAAAACCAGGATGATCCTGACAATTTGTACTGTCAGAAAGAGACCCAGGTTGAGGTATATCAACTTATGAAGGATAGTTCCCTTTTGGAAGGACTCCTTTATTTCATCTATAATATTCATAAAACCAATTACTTAGTAGAAATTTTTTGTAAATCTATTCCAGTATTTGATTAATATAAAACCAAAAATCATACCACCAAGGTGCGCGAAATGGGCTACGTTACCTCCCTGCCCCGATAATCCCAGGTATAGTGATATTACGCCAGCCCCAATTATTAGCCATTTAGCTTTTATTGGGAATGGAATTGGTATAATATATAGGGGCGTATTTGGAAAGAGCACTCCAAAGGCCAGCAAAACTCCATACACTGCTCCGGAGGCACCAATAGTAGGCCGCATTAGTTCTCTTCCAAGTTGATAATAGGGATTTCCTGGCTGCAGGATTTCATTTAGGAGTGTCACATTGATGCGATTGACAGAATATGCAGTTTTAAGTGCCATAATATCAGGCGCTAGCTGAATATAGTTGACCAACGAATGTACAAGTGCTGCACCAAGACCTGTGACAAGGTAATAAATCAGGAATCGTTTGCTTCCCCAAACACTCTCAAGGACTTTCCCGAACATCCAGAGTGCCCACATATTGAATAACAGGTGAAATATTCTGTCATTGTCATGCATAAACATATGGGTAACAACTTGCCAGGGCTTAAATACCGGTGATTGGAAATGGAAAAGCCCCAGGTGGAAGTTGAGATTAGTTCCGAAGAGACGAATGAAAAGAATGGTAGTCAACCAAAGCACCACATTAATGATGATCAGGTTCTTCACGACCGGAGGTGTATTGTTAAAAAATCCTGAAAGGAATCGACTCATAATTTTATTCTTTAAAATGGTTGTCCAGTTCTTCCAGCTCAAGGATCTTCACTATTAGCTTTCCGGACGGGGAGTAATTTGGATTGTTACAGGCAAAAAGTTGATCAATAAGCTGCTGCATCTCCAAATCTGAAAGTTGTTTGCCATAATTAATGGCTGAAGTTTGAGCGGCAGCCCTTGCTATCCGTTCAGGATCGCCCACATTGATTTCTCCTTGTAAGGATTTGAACTGCTCAACCATCATTTCCAGCTTTTGTCCAGCACTGGTGGAGTTCATATCAGTTGGGAAACCATGAACTACGACACAGTTATTTCCGAAATCCCTGATATCAAATCCAAGTTTTTCCAGATCACCCAACATTTCGAGGCAAACCTGGTAGTCAGCTGCATTCAGACTGATTGTTTCGGGAAATAGGGATTGCTGTGCCAAAGGCTGTTGTTTCTCCTGGGCTGCAAGCATTCTTTCATAAAGGATGCGCTCATGTGCTCTTTTCTGGTCAATTACCATCACTCCGGATTTAACAGGAGAGAGGATATATTTGTTCTTGACCTGCAAATTTCTGTTTATGGTAACTGCAGTGTTTGAAGCAGGTTCGAACAACTGTTCCCAACCTTCAAACCGATCATCAAGATAGGGTGTGGCTTTTTTATCCCGTTCATAGGAATTTTCTCCTTCAAAGGGATTATACCCGGGATTGGTATTGATATCGGGTACCTTCACTTCCACATCTTTTGTCAATACCGGAATATCAATCACACCTTCTTTACTAAAATCTAATGAGGGGGAAAGGTTGTTTCTTCCAATTGCTTCGCGTACTGAAGCCAGAATGATCTGCCATATGGATCGTTCATCTTCGAATTTGACTTCTGTTTTTGAGGGGTGAATATTGACATCAATTTTAGAAGGATCCGTTTCGAAAAAAATGAAATAGGAAGGAATGTGGTCAGGAGCAAGAATCTGATCATAGCCATTTATCACCGCCTTGTGGAAATAGGGATGTCTGATGAAGCGGTTGTTTACAAAAAAGAATTGTTCGCCGTACGTTTTCTTAGCGTGTTCCGGCTTCCCGATAAATCCACTGATCTTAATGAGGGTTGTTTCGGTCTCCAAAGGGATCAGGTAAGAATTAACAGCTTTGCCAAGAACACCAATAATCCGTTGCCTGAGGTTTGAGGGTGGCAGCTGAAATATTTCAGTCTGGTTATGGATCAGGGTAAATCCGACATCAGGGTGGGTAAGGACCACATGGTTAAATTCATTGATGATATGACGAAATTCTGTATGGTCGCTTTTCAGAAATTTCCTTCTGGCGGGGATATTGAAAAAAAGGTTCTTTACCTGAAAGTTAGTTCCAGGAGGAGTTTGGACGGGTTCCTGGAGTTCAAATCTGGACCCGGCAACTCGAATATGGGTGCCCAGTTCATCCCCCGGTCTACGGGTTTTCACGGATACTTCGGCCACAGCAGCCATAGAAGCAAGTGCTTCTCCCCGGAATCCGCATGTTTGAATGGCAAAAAGATCTTTGGCACTTTTAATTTTGGAAGTAGCATGTCTTTCAAAACATACCGTTGCATCTACCTCAGACATCCCACAACCATTATCCACCACCTGGATAAGGGTCTTACCGGCATCCTTAATCACAACCTTTATGGCGGAAGCTCCTGCATCTACTGCATTTTCCATTAGTTCTTTAACCACAGAAGCAGGTCGCTGGATTACTTCACCCGCTGCGATCTGGTTGGCCACCGCCTCACTTAGTACATGGATGATATCTGACATCTACTTGAAAAATAAGAGATATGCAAGCAGAAAGAGTATGAAAAGTATGACCAGGAGCCGTATATTAGAACTTCGTGTTGCTTTCACCTTGGTTTTTTGCTTTGCTTGCCTGAATGAGCCTCTTCTTATAGTAGACCGGTTGGGATCGGAGGGTAATTCATATCCCATTTCCTGTTTGATCCTCCTGATCCGATCATCCCTTTCCTCTTTTTCAGGATCCCAGTACCGTGGGGAGTAATTAAATTGCTTATTGCCCGGGAGCTTTATAAACCTGGGTATTCCCATAACAAATGTTTGAGCCGACAAAGTTAGTAAAAAGTAATTGGACCTAATGTCTAAAATATATGCTCAGAAGGGAAATCTTTCTCTTGAAGGAATTGTAAAATAGTATTACTTAACTCATGAAGTTCCGGAACAAAATTATTCACCCAATAAATCCTCAATCTCCTTTTTTAGTTTAGGCAAATGATTTGATACTATTCCCCAGATTATTACATCATCAACTTTATCGTATCCATGTATAACCCAATTTCTTGTATCAACTATCTGTCTAGCATTTTCAATTTGGATTTCTCGGTCTATTTTAAGAATCCGGTTTATCGCTTCTCCAATAATCTCAATTTCTCTTTCAATCCCTCTGCGTAATAGCTTGTTATCCTGATATTCTAAGAAGTCCCTTTTTGTTCCTAGATATTCATTTATCGAGTCGATTGACGTTTTTATATCGAACAGGTGTTTCTTTATCTCACGCGTCATAGATTAACTCTTTAGTTTCATCAATGCTTTCTTTGAGATAAGGGTTTGATAGCGTCCTTTCAATAACAATGTCAATTTCTCGTTTAAACAGATCTCTTAATTTGTATTGAAGGGCAAAGTAATTGTCTGTATATTGTTCAATTGTAAGGTTTCCTGCGAATGAAATTAAAAAATCAATATCACTGTCATCTCTAAACTTATCTGTAACAACTGAGCCAAAGGCATAAAGTCTCTTAACATCCAATTCCAGACAGATG
>JAUUZQ010000043.1 GCA_030589895.1 Bacteroidales bacterium | reverse complement strand
GTTATCGCGAAGGAAATTCCAGGGTACGTGAAGTCATAATCGATGCGCAACTGTCGCTGGGCTTGAGATATATGGCTGATAAAAATTACCAGAAGGCACTTGATCATTTTCTGCTGGCTCAGGTTCCTGATGAAGAAGCTGGTAGCGCCAGATCAGGGAATCGGGACATTCAGGTGAATTATTTTATCGGACAGGCCTACGAAACATTAGGAATGAACAATAAAGCGAACGACTTTTACAGCTTGGCAACAGAAGCCGAAGCCAATAGCAAAACGGGGATAATGAGCTATTATCAGGGACTTTGTTTTCAGAAGTTAAAGGATAAAAAGAAAGCATATGAAATTTTTAATGGACTGATTGAAAGTGGGGATAAAATAATTAATAAGAGTGATGAAACGCAGGACGATTTTTTTGCCATATTCGGCGAAGGTGAAGCAGAAAATATAAGAAATTCACGGGCCTATACTTTAAGGGGCTTAGGTTATAAAGGCATGGGAAAAACTGCTTTGGCTAAAGATGATTTGAAAAAAGCAGTGGATTTGTCGGTGAGTAATTTGTGGGCGAATACTGAATTAAGTGGATTGTAATTATTAAACAAAGGAAAACATTAAGTATGAATAGGGAACCAGTCCGGCCAGTTACAGAAAACAGTGCAGGGATGGAGAATCTCTGCTAACATAAAGCCATAAATCTACCTGTTTTTTGAAAGACGACTACCACGTACATAAGGTATTAAGGACTATTTTTGCTTAAAAGGAAATAGAAATGGTCAGGAAAAACATATTCACTGCCAGTATAGAAATACTCCCACTATTTGATGAGTCTTTCTGGAGAATGAAACCATAATTATATACCTAAAGATATGAGATTAATTACCATTGCATTTTTGATTCAGCTGCTGGGTATAACTGTATCCATGACAGGCTGTAACAGGGCTAATGATGATATGGATAAACAAAAGCCAAATGTTCTTTTCATTGCCATTGATGATATGAATGACTGGACTGGTTTTTTGGGAGGGCACCCTCAAACAATCACTCCAAATCTTGACAGACTGGCAGAAAAAGGAATCAATTTTACCAATGCTCATTGTCCCGCTCCAGGATGTTCCCCAAGCCGAAACGCTTTATTATATGGTATTGAGCCGTTTAATTCTGGCTTGTATCCTTTCTATTCAGATGAAATTCATGCTTCCTTGATGGAACAGTATACAAGTCTGCCCCGTATATTTAAGGAAAATGGATATGAAACTTTTGGTGCAGGGAAGATCCATCACGGATCAAAGGAAGATGAGCGGCAATGGATAGAATATTTCCAGGCTTCTCCCGGCAAGAAGCAGTTTAAGGAAGGGGAAGGGTACATTAGGGGGAAAGATGGTAAGTTGTCATTCAGACCCACCTTTCATGCCGATGAAGCCCATGTAGATTATCAGGTGGCATCTTATGGTATCGATATCCTTAAAAAACAGCATGAAAAACCTTTCTTTCTGGCAGTCGGAATTGTTAAACCTCATTTGCCTTTTGATAGTCCGGTACGATTCTTTGACTCTCTGCCGGAGCATATTGAGGCCCCTGATATACTGGAAAATGACTTACTGGATATTCCCAAAATAGGCAATAGTTTTCGTCGTGCAGGAGATGATCGTGCCTTTAAAAAGGACTCGGCCTGGGAAGATGTCCGGCGTGCATATCTGGCATGTATATCATGGGCAGATTACAATATTGGAAGGGTTTTGGAGGAATTGGAAAGTAGTCCCTATGCCAATAACACAATTGTTGTAGTATGGTCCGACCATGGTTACCACCTGGGTGAAAAAATGAGCTTCAGAAAGTTTACACTCTGGGAAGAAGCTACCCGTGTTCCATTTATTATATATGATCCAAGACAGGAAAATCAAACAGAAGGCCGGGAATGTAATCAATCGGTGTCTTTGATTAATATTTATCGTACACTAACTGAGATGGCAGGTTTGCCGACTCCTGATTATGTAGATGGGGAGAGTCTGGTTCCTCAATTGAAAGCCCCCAATACACCCCTGAACAAGCCGGCTATCACATCATGGGGAAGAGGAAATTATGCAGTAAGAATCCAGGACTGGCGCTACATTAGATATTTTGATGGTACAGAAGAGTTATATCATCATGACCAGGATGAAAATGAATGGTATAACCTGGCTGATAGTCCGGAGTATCAAAGTAAAAAACTAGAGTTGAATAAGTATTTGCCAGATCAGGAAGCTCCACTCATTGAAGAATACATAGCACCCTGGAGTCTTGAAGGTGCTGATAAAGCAAGATTAATTAAAAAACATAGCAATGAATAAAAATTATATACTGGTATTATGTTTGCTTCTGATAACCATGTTCATGCCAGTATTGGCTACGACTTATTATGTCAATGCTATAGATGGTAATGATCTTAACAGTGGTAAAAGTCAGAATAAAGCTTTGAAGACGCTGGAGAGCGTAAGTCAGCTCGAGCTCAAGGCAGGCGACAAGGTAATGTTCGCAAAAGGGATGGTTTATAAGGGATCTCTGATCTGGAGTGACCTTAGTGGCTTACCTGGAAACCCTATTGTTGTAGATAGCTACACCGATACGAAAGCCAGGAGTCAAGAGGCTCCTGTTATCGATGCCAGTGGGTTTCAAAATGGAATTTTATTGCTCAATTGCAAGCATATTGTAATCAGAAATCTTACCATTACTGCTAATGGCGGGGGTACGCCAGATGGAAAGACCAGAAAAACAGATATGAGATGTGGTGTTCTGATTAGTACAACAAGCAAAGGTGAATTTGGTGACATCACATTATCGGGATTAGTAATCAGAGATGTGTTTTTTGAAGAGGAAAGTTTTACTCGTGGAAAAGATGAAGTAAGAACTGCCAATGGAACTCAGAAATATGGTTGGGGAATCCGGGTTATAAACAAAATTGAAGGTGCTCTATTGAAAGGTATAATCGTAGAATCCTGTGAAGTAAGAAATGTAGCGCATACAGGTATCAAATTTACAGCTGCTAATAGAACAATCCAGGATATTAAGCTATATGGAAATACTGTTGAGGAGACAGGTGGCCCGGGTATGCAAATGAGCGGTGTGATTAACGGTCACGTGAAAAATAATAGTATTAACAGATCCGGCAGTAGCAACGATTCAAGAAAATGGGGCAGGGGTAGTGGTTTATGGACATGGAGTTGTCAGGATATTCTGATTGAAAATAATTCTTTCAGGAATGCCAAAGGGCCTGGAGATTCAGCTGGTTGTCACATAGATTTTAACTGTTCAAATGTTGTTGTACAATACAATCTCAGCGAAAATAATGCCGGTGGTTTCTGTGAGATATTAGGAAACAATTATAATTGTGCATATCGGTATAATGTGAGCATAAATGATGGTTACAGAGTTAAAAAGGTAGATGGAGCTTTTCAGGAAGGTAAAATATTCTGGTTGAGTGGTTTTGTGGGGAAAGGCAGAGAGCGGAACGGCCCCTTTAATAGCTATTTCTACAACAATACAATTTATGTTAAAAGTGATATTGATGCTAAATTCGCTGTCGACAGGGCTTCAGAGGGTGCTTTACTGGTCAATAACATTTTTTACATTGAAGGAAAAAGTGAGTTGGTGCTGGGTGACCAATATAAGCCCGAAGTAGCAGGTGAATCCGAACTTAAGAATATTGTTTTTCAGAATAATCTGTTTTTAAGGGCGGATAACTGGCCGGGAAATATGCTCATCAAGGATGAAGCACCTCTCTTTGGCAATCCCCGGTTTACAAATTCAGGTGGGAAAAATATTAGGGATTATATACCTCTTAACAGGAAGCTAGTTAAGGATAAAGGTATTGAGATAACTAATATTCCGGGAGATGATAAAGGCCTGTATATTGGATTGGATGTAAATCACGATATCATGGGGAACAGTATAGTTGGTCTCCCGGATATGGGAGCAATTGAGATGAAATAAGTGATAATTTAAAGACCATGAAAAAGGGAATAATAAGTTTGTTGGGTTTGATGTTTGTCTTGACAATGAACCTGCATGCTGAGAAACCAAATATCTTATTGACTAATACAGATGATGACAGTCAGGTTCTTGTAGGTGCTGCTTTATGGACCGGGGAGGCAGAAGATGCGGTATTATCAGGAACGGTTGAAATTATTACAACTTGTGATAATGCCTCACTGGGAGAATTTGTGAAAATGCAAAATGCCGAAGGTAATGCCATTAGATTCGAGAATGTCGTGTTTAGTGAAGCAGGGAAGTACGATTTGGTAATAGATTATTTCCAGGCAGCAGATTCAAAACTTGAGTTAGTAGTGAATGATGTATCTCAGGGTGAAATACTCTTTCCGGCAGCACAGTGGTGTTTCGAGGGACCAGCAGCACAATACACCATCGAAATTGACATGGCACAGGGAGCTAACAGCATTGAATTGCGTGTCTATAGTGGTAGTACCGTGGGAACGCTCCTGGACCGCTTAAGGATATTTGATCCGGATCAGGTACATGAGCCGGGGAATTATTATGTGAGCTCAAGTGAAGGTGACGATGCAAATGACGGGCGCAGCAGTGCAACTCCGTTTCAGAGCCTGGAGAAAATCAGTGCTACAGGACTGGGTCCGGCTGATAGTGTTTTGTTTAAAGCAGGTGATAGTTTTATTGGACAATTGTTAGTGAACGGCTCTGGAAGAAAGGATTCATTGATCGTTGTGAGCACTTATGGAATTGGTGATAAACCCTTGCTGGATGGTTCGGGTGTTGAGGGAGGCGATTATCTGGCAACGATCCTTATCCAAAATCAAGGCTACATAAAGCTTGAAGGCCTGGAGATTACAAACGATCGTCAAGTGAGTCGTAGCGGGGTGAGTGATCAGCTGGCCTATGGAATTTATGTCTACAATAGCGGAAATGACATAATGAGCGACTTGACTTTTAAGCATCTTACTATCAGGGATATTTATGCCGTTAGCATCGATGGAGTGGACTTTAATTCAATAAAAGTAGCGGCAATTGGATTTAAGAGTGAGAAGAATATTGTTGTCGGAAAGGAAAAGCATATCAGGGATGTGCTTGTAGATAGTTGCTATGTTGAGCATACTACCCGTTATGGGATACATACTGCTCATGGGGGTGGAGATGAAGGTATTGGCAATGATTCTCTGAACAGGAATATGAACCTGGTATTCAGGAACAATCATTTTTACCAGACAGGTGGTTCATGTATTACTCCAGGACGATCATACAACTGCCTGATTGAGAACAATATTTTTGAATATCCGGGTTCTGATTATGATCCCAGGATGGCAAAGCGTGGAAGCGGTGCATGGTTCTGGAGTTGCCGGAATGTTGTTGCCCAATTCAATAAAATCTATCATGTGCGTGGCTCGGGTGACTCCTATGGTATGCATATCGATTTTGGGAATGAAAATATTGTGCTTCAGTACAATTACAGTGAAGACAGTGAAGGTGGATTCGTGGAGATACTTGGAAATAATCTAAATTCCGTGTATCGTTTTAATGTAAGTGTTAATGACGGATTCAGGGATTTTCATGGCAATTCATTATGGGTTTCAGACTTTGCCGGGAAAGATAACCGAATACGTTCCCAGGATAATTATATCTATAATAATTCAATTTATGTAGATAAGAATATCACCCCCGATATATTAATTACTGGTTTTGATACATATGTCTACAATAATATTTTTTATGCGATAGGTGCCTCAACAATTGGACAAGAAGTTACCGTTGATATTGCAGCAGGTAGTAACTTCGTCATGTCAAACAATCTCTTTTTTGGAAATGTCAACAGTGCATTTTCCGCTTACGATTCCAATCCTGTTTTTGGAGATCCTCAGTTTGAAAATCCGGGTATCAGCAATATTGAAGCTTACAAGATTGGAGAAAGCAGTATAGCCTTAACTGCAGGGACTACTTTTCAGGAACCAGAGTTTCCTAATGCCGGCAAGGGAATATTCAAGGATGTGAAAAAATTTCCGGAATTTGATTTGTATGGCAATCGTGTGAGTATCGGTACTGATATACCTTCAATAGGGGCTTTCAATGGGAATGTTGTTTCAAACAGATCTTATGAAAGCATCAAACATAATTCTTTATTCGTTTATCCAAATCCTGTAAAAGACCATTTGTTCATTACTTACTCTTCAGAAGACAGGCATGTGGCTAATTTCTACATTAGCGATCTGCAGGGGAGGATAATACAAACCCAGGCAATTGAAATTAATTATGGTGAAAATAGTATTGATATTTCTGTTGATCCTGCTTTGAGAAATGGTATGTACGTAATAAGTGTGCTTGGGGATGGTATTGTGGAAAATCAAATGTTTGTACTCACGAGATAATGAACTTATGAATAAATTGAAATCATTGAGAATACACGTATTAATTATTTTTTTGACTGGAATAATTACATCATGTTCGGAACCTGGAGAAAGAAAAAGGCTGTCCTTTAATGAAGATTGGCGTTTTTCTAAGGGAGTAGAGAGCGAAGCATATTTGTCCTCATTTGATGATTCCTTGTGGCGAAAGCTTAATGTTCCACACGATTGGGCCATTGAAGGACCATTTGATAAGTCATACGATACCCGAACCGGAGCTTTGCCGGTATCAGGAACAGCATGGTACAGGAAACATTTTATAATTGATGCAGAAAAGGAAGGGCAAAGTATCACACTGGAGTTTGATGGGGTGATGAACAATGCTGAAGTATTTATAAATGGTATTAAAGCTGCTTCCAGACCATTTGGTTATATAGGTTTTGAAGTGAACCTGACACCACATATAAAGTTTGGAGAAGAAAATATTATCGCTGTAAAAGTAGCTCCCGAAGAACTTTCATCAAGATGGTATCCGGGTGCGGGGATTTATCGGAATGTATGGCTGGAAATCAAGGACCCGGTTCATGTCGCCCATTGGGGAACTTACATCACAACGCCTGATGTAAGTGATGAGCAAGCAAGTGTAAGTATAGAAACCACAATCGATAATTCCTCTAACTTAAGCGGGAAGTATTCTCTGAAAACCTTTGTTATTGATTCATCTGGTGTAATTGTAGCAACCGCAAGAAGCAAGGTGAATTTTCTAAAACAGGAAGATGCAGTATTAAGCCAGTCAGTAGTGGTTCAAAAACCAGTAAAATGGGACCTCGATAATCCATATTTGTACAATACCAGGTCAGTATTGTATAGAAATGGGAGTATCATAGATACTTATGAATCGAGTTTCGGAATTCGGACAATTGAATATTCAAGTGAAAATGGATTTCTTCTTAACGGAAGACAAGAGCGCTTTAAAGGTGTTTGTCTGCATCATGATTTGGGACCACTGGGAGCTGCAGTTAATTATCGGGCCACAGAGCGCCAGCTTCAGATAATGAAGAGTATGGGTGTGAATGCTATTCGGACCAGTCACAACCCTCCCTCACCAGAGCAATTAGAGCTTTGTGATAAGCTGGGTATTATGGTGCAGGTAGAAGCTTTTGATTGCTGGAAAGAAGGCAAGGTTGAAAATGGATACAATAAGTATTGGGATGAATGGCACGAGAGGGATCTCAGGGATATGATCAAAAGAGATCGCAACCATCCTTCCGTGGTCATGTGGAGTATTGGGAATGAGATCAAGGAACAAAGAATGAAATCAGGAGGAGCCATGGCTGCTCATCTGGTTGATATTTGTCATGAAGAAGACCCCACCCGTCCGGTTACTGCAGGTTTTAATTCATATCCGGCATGTATCAATAACGGACTGGCAGATGCTGTGGATCTTGTTGGTTTTAATTATAAACCAACACAATATGACAAGGTATTGAGTCAACATCCCGACTGGATGGTTTACGGGGCGGAGACTTCGTCCTGTGTTAGTTCCCGGGGTGTTTATCACCTTCCTGTAGAAAATTACGACAGACATACATCATTGCAGGTCAGTAGTTACGATATCATTAGTCCACCATGGGCTTACCCTCCCGATTTTGAAACGTATGCACAGGAGACCATGCCCCGCTCACTGGGAGAATTCGTATGGACAGGATTTGATTACATTGGTGAACCGACACCGTATAACGGGCGTGACAATGAAACGCATGGTAAATGGGGTGGTGACTGGCCATCGCGCAGTTCATATTTTGGCACTGTTGATCTCTGTGGTTTTCCAAAAGACAGGTATTTTTACTATCAGAGTATTTGGACAGAAGAAGCTATGGTGCATATTCTTCCTCACTGGAATTGGGAAGACAGTGAGCACAAGCTTATACCGGTTTTCTGTTATACCAATTGCGATGAGGCAGAATTATTTCTTAATGACAGGTCTCTGGGTAGAAAAGTTATGGGTGAAGACAAAACAGAGATTCCGGCAGAGTTTATCTGGTGGAAAAAAACAGAAACTACCTGGGAATCTCCTTATCGCCTGCGCTGGGATGTTGTATATGAACCTGGTGAATTAAAGGTCGTGGCCTATAAGGATGGAAAGATAATGGCTGAAAAGAGACAGCTAACTGCTGGAAAGCCCTCTCAGATAGCATTGGTGCCGGATAAAACAATCATTGAGGCAGATGGATATGATCTTTCTTTTATTACTGTTCGGGTTGAAGATGAAAACGGAAATATCTGTCCGCTCGCCGATGACCTCATCCAGTTTAAAATTGAAGGCCCGGCAGAAATTGCTGCAGTTGGAAATGGAAATGCTGCAACAACAGAACCATTTATTGCTGATTACAGAAAGGCCTTTAATGGACTGTGTTTACTAATAGTGAAAAGTAAGAAAGGGGAAAGGGGATTGGTTGGGATTGAAGCAACATCAAAATATCTTCGTACAGCACAACTGGAGCTAGTCACAAAATAACAGTCAGGCTCATATTTATTGTGTGGGATTTTGACACAGAAGTCTGTGAATATATTGCACTTGATTTTTACAGCACTTTTTTAAATTACTATAATTAACAGAATATCAAACGTGTAACTATTGAGAATGAATATTACCAACCCTTTATTTGAATGGAATCAGCTAGCTATTTTGCATTAAATATGCCTGTTTCTTGCTGATTTAGTAGCTCGGGGATTGACTTTAATGTTCTATGTTAGTACTGCGAAAAAAGTATTGTTCTGGGTTTAGCCAAACTAGACTATTTAGCATGGATGATCTGAACAAGATTTATGTATTATAAACTAAGAAAAACTACTTCTAAAAACTGAATGACTATGAAAAAAGTTCTTGGAACACTGATTTTTGCATTGCTGCTTCTGTCGGCCGGTATTACCGCCCAGGCTCAGCGTACAATTAGCGGTGTAGTTACTGATGATGCCGGCAATTTATTGCCTGGTGTAACAGTGCTTGTTGTTGAGAGCAATGTAGGTGTTGTTACAAACCTTGACGGCGAATATACTATTCGGGCGATTCAGGGATCAACACTTCAATTCTCTTTTGTTGGGATGAGTACCCAGCAAGTTCCGATGGGAGATCAAACTACCATCAATGTCAAACTTCTTGAAGATGCCATTGGCCTGGAAGAGGTTGTGGTTATTGGTTACGGTGAGAAGACCAAAGTAACTATAACCGGAGCGGTCTCCACTATTACAGGTGAAGATCTGTTGAGGTCTCCTGTGACAAGTGTAACAAATTCACTTGCCGGAAAAATCACCGGTATATCTGCCGTGCAGAATACAGGTCAGCCAGGACAAGATGAGGCTGCCCTTTTTATTCGGGGTATTGCAACCTTGAATGATGCTACGCCATTAACTATCGTTGATGGAGTTGAACGGCCCTTTGCACAAATTGATGTTGAAGAAATTGAGAGTATTTCTATTCTTAAGGATGCATCTGCAACAGCTGTGTACGGAGTTAGGGGTGCAAATGGGGTTATCATTGTCACGACCAAACGTGGTGAAGCAGGTAAAGCAAAAATATCGCTTTCTACCTCTACAGGTTTTCAGGAACCAACCATGATGCTTGATAAGGCAAACTCCGAAATTTTTGCACTCGGGCATAATGAGCGTAATATTAATGACGGCAATGATCCAGCGACAAATGTGTTTACGGATGAGATGCTGCAGGCATTTCGGGATGGTGGAAATATTATCTATCCGGATATGGACTGGTATTCTTACCTTTTCAAGGACTATGCCTTGCAGACCAAGACGAATCTTACCATGAGTGGAGGAACAGAGCGAGTTCGTTATTTTACAGCCATTGGTTACACAAACCAGGGTGGACAATTAAAGGATCTGGATCCTCGATTTGATCAGAACTTTAATTTCAACCGTTACAATTACCGCTCTAACCTGGATATTGATATTACTGAATCGACATTACTTAAACTTACCCTGGGAGGAAGGACTGAGATAAGAAATGCTCCAAAGGAAAGAGATAGTGGTATGTGGAAAGAAGCAAACTGGGCACAACCTATGGCTGGTTCCGGAATTGTGGATGAAAAATGGATCTCAACTTCACAGGATAATATTACATTGGAATTCAGGGATCCTCTTACCGGATTTTATGGAAAGGGTTATGACAACCAAACCCGTAATTACCTGGACCTGGACATTGATCTGATCCAGAAACTGGATTTTATTACTCCTGGATTACGCGCCAAGGTAAAAGGTTCCTATAATACCAATTATACACACACGAAAAGTATAGCTTCCTCTCCGGATCGTTATGAAGCTATTTATATGCCTGGGGATTCTACCCAGATAGTATATAAGAAAATTGGAGACGAAGGAAAGATCAATTACAGTGAAAGCACTGGGAAGGCTCGTAACTGGTATATGGAAGCTTCCCTGGACTACAACAGAAGATTTGGAAATCATGAAGTGGGTGGACTATTGTTGTATAATCAGCGTGTAGTGCATTATGCAGGTGGTGGTTTTAATGGCATACCGAGAACCGTATTGGGTTTGGTAGCCAGGATGACATATAATTATAAGACTAAATACCTGTTAGATCTAAACATGGGTTATAACGGTTCTGAAAACTTTCCGGTAGAACAGCGTTTTGGGTTTTTCCCATCTGCGTCTGCAGGATGGATACTCTCGGAAGAAGACTTTATGCAGAATGTTGGATTTCTTGATTACATAAAGATCAGGGGTTCCTATGGTGTTGTTGGAAATGACCGACTACCTGGTGAAAGATTCCTTTATCTTCCGGACTCATGGACAGCTGAAACCGGTGGATACAATTTTGGAATTGACAATCCTTTAAACCAGCCGGGTGCACTTGAGAATCTGATCGGAAACCCATATGTGACCTGGGAAACTGCTGTCAAGCAAAATTACGGACTGGACCTGAAGGTATTTAATGGTAAGCTAAGTCTTAGCGCAGATTATTTCAGGGAATACCGAAAGGATATTTTGATACAAATGAATACAATCCCTGAATATGTGGCTGCAGAATTGCCAGCAGTCAATCTGGGTGAAGTTAAGAACCAGGGATATGAGCTGGAATTAAGATGGCATCAGAAGATCAATAAGGATATGTTGCTCAGGATAGGAGCCAATATGTCATATGCCAGGAATGAAATTATGTTCTGGGATGAGATTCCTCAACCTCATGACTACCTGTATCAAACTGGTAATCCCGTGGGACAGCCCTTTGGCTATATTTTTGAAGGATTTTTTACAGATACGATTAACACAAGTGAGGTTGATGTTGACGGAAATGATGTAGACGGGTATGCTGATCAGGCCGGATTCCGTTATCCCGGAGATGTTATCTATGAGGATTTAAATGGTGATAACAAAATTGATGATCTGGATCGTAGACCTGTTGGTCATTCAACCATAGTTCCTGAATATAATTTTGGATTGAATCTTTATTTCAAGTGGAAAGGATTTGATATCTCGGCAACTGTTTCAGGAGTTAAAAATACTTCAAGGATCTTGCCTTCCTATTTCCGTGAGCCATTTGGAGGACAAAACAGGGGACTCTTCACCTATCTTTATGATGGCAGATGGACAGAGGAAACTGCCAATACTGCAATTTATCCAAGATTTTCAATGGCTAGCGGGGATAATAACTACAGGAATTCAGATCTATGGATAGTAGATGCCTCTTATATCAGATTGAAGAATGTGGAAGTAGGGTACACTATCACTTCACCATTATTTCAACAAATGGGATTAAGTAACATCAGGATATATGTAAATGGATATAACCTGTTTACCTGGAGTGATTTTTCTTACTTTGACCCTGAATCAAGACCTGGGTCAAGTGGATTATACCCTATGACAAAGCTGTATAATGTTGGTCTAAAATTTAATTTCTAATAACAAGATCATGAAATTGATAAAATATATAAAAATTACATTTGCAGCCCTGGTTATAGTTGTGAGTTATACGGGCTGTGAGAAACTTGGACCAGGTTCATTAGAAAAACCACCTGGAGCGGATGTTACCATTGATACCATTTTCTCATCTGCAGAATATGCCGAAAGGGTACTATGGTACTCATACAGATCGTTACGAACAGGAATCCTTCGCAAAGGGATCAGTAATGGAATTGGTCAGCAATTACAGTCTGACATCACCGACCTTTCCCATACATTTATGACATGGGGGGGAGTGCAACAATTCTATTATACCGGAGCAATTAGTCCGTCGAATGCATCAACTTTGGATGATTCATATCCTGAGTGGTGGCTTCGTCCATTGGTAACTTTACCTTTTGTGGACTATCCTGATCGTGGGGTATATACTTTTAAAGCGATAAGGAATTGTCATGTTTTACTTGAAAATATCCATAAAGTTCCGGATATGTCGACTGTCGAGATGGACCGACTTAGAGCTGAAGCGAAGACAATTATCGCATATAATATGACCGAGTTGTTTAGAAATTATGGTGGTCTTCCCTGGATTGGGAAAGCATATACGCCTGATGAGGATTTTACAAATCCACGTATGACCGTTGAAGCAACGGTGGATTCAATTGTAAATCTTCTCGATGAAGCGATTCCGGATCTTCCATGGACCATTCCAGAAGCTGATAAAAGTAACTGGGAGGGCAGATTCACGCAAGCTGGAGCAATGGCATTGAAGACCCGTTTACTTTTGTTTGCGGCAAGTCCGATCTTTAATAGCGATGAACCTTATGTATCAGGTGATGCATCTGAACAGCTTATGTCATGGTATGGAAATTACGATGCCAGTCGTTATCAGAGAGCTGCCGATGCAGCCAAGGATTTGATAGATCAAATAGATATGCAGGGTGGCTACGAACTTGAACAAGCAGAGACCAATGATGTTTGGGGATATCGTGAGGCATTCAGGACTGGTTACTGGGAACGTACAAGCTCTGAAATTCTGATCGGTATTCGCGATGGTTACACAAGTGCGGGCCGTTGGGGAGGAAGCATGTTCGATATTAACCTGAACTACGGAGGCGGAACCGGAACAAGTGAATTTATGCGGATGTTCCCAATGGCTGACGGAACTCCAATAACAGATCCGTCATCTGGATGGGATGAAGCTGTTGATCCTTTGGGAAGTGAAGGTACAGGTGCAGCCAGGGCGTTTAGTCGCGATCCAAGATTGTATGAAACACTACAGTGTGTTAATGATGATTGGGGAGGAGAAACTGTTGAAAACTGGAAAAACCAGGTAGGATCTGTATGGGCCAAGCATGTAAAAGGACCAAGGAGAACTCAAGGTTCAGGTAGTACTGTGATCCGTAAGTTCATGCCTGGATTTACTTCAGGAATACCTGTTCAGCAAAGTCAGTTCCCATATATCAGACTGCCGGAAATTTATCTTTCCTACGCTGAAGCAATGAATGAACTGGATGATATGTCTGAGGCATATACCTATATAAACATGGTCAGGAACCGTGTGGGACTGGATAATGTGGAAGACGTTGGTACATGGACCAAAGAAACTCTGAGAGAGCAGATTCTCGTGGAGCGTGTTTGTGAATTTGGTTTTGAGCAGGTTCGCTGGTTTGACATTACTCGTCATAAGAAAGCCGATGTACTCAGTCAACCTTTGCATAATGTTTGGATTGAAAAGAACGTAGATGGTACTTTTACATATACTTACCCTGAGATTACAACCAACCAGAGGGCCTGGTGGACTATATTTGACAACAAGTGGTTCTTGCTGCCATTCCCTTTGAACGAGATACAGAAAGGTTACGGACTTGTACAAAATCCTGGATGGTAATCGGGCAATGTATGTAAAACAGAAAAAAATTGAAATATGAATATCAGAAATAAATTAAAAGTTCTATTCGTATCAATCGGTAGCATACTTATGCTTGGACAGGGACTGGCACAACAGTCAGACTCAGCCCTGATCAACCTGGGATACGATGTTAAAGTCGCTGCTGATGAAAGCAGTGTCGCTGTGGGTGTTGCTACAGCAGAGGATTTATCAAAGTTTTTTGCCATAAATCCTACAAATGCTCTCTATGGACAAATCCCCGGACTTACTGTCCTTCAGAATGGTGGCGATTGGTGGAGCCAGTCCGCAGGTATGTATGTTAGAGGACAGTCAAATTTGGGCAATACTTCAGCTCCCCTGGTACTGATAGACGGATTTGAAAGAAGTCTCTCTGCCATTACTGTGGGTGAAATTGAAAGTGTATCTGTATTAAAGGATGCCGCTTCTACAGCAATATACGGACAGCGTGGTGCGAATGGCGTGATCCTTGTTACAACGAAACGAGGTATAGATGAAGGACTCGAGGTAGATGTTTCCTATGAACATAGCACCAATCAGCCCTTTAGAATGCCACAGATGATGGATGCATATGGCTATGCGAATGCCATGAATGAAGCACTGGCATTGGATGGACAGGATTATCTGTACACCCGTGAACAGCTTGATGCATACAGGGATGGAACATATCCTGACTATTATCCAAATGTGAATTGGTTTGACGAAGCATTAAATTCTACCGGAACAGTGGATAATTTTAATGCTACATTCAGAGGTGGTCAGGGAAAAACCAGGTATTTTATTTCTATGAATTACCTGGGAGGAGAGGGTTTACTTGATCAATCAAGAAATACGAATGATTATTCAACCCAACTGAGTTATGGCAGAGCAAATCTGAGGACCAATCTTGACATATTGCTAACCAAAACTACCATGCTTAAGTTCAACCTTTCAGGTCGGATCTCAGGAACCAACAGACCCGGAAAGGCTACTTCATCGAATTTGTTTGGCAACCTTTACGGGACCCCTGCTAATGCTTATCCTGTGATGTACAGCGATGGAATGTGGGCAGGTTCACCAACTTACACGCAAAATCCAATTGCAGAAATAAATGAGACTGGGTATGCTACATCACATGAAAGGACTTTCTATGCAGATGTGACCCTTACCCAGGATCTGAGTGTTATTACTGAAGGATTGACAGCATCTGCTTCAGCATCCTTTGATAACAATGTTTCTTATTGGGATTCAAATACAAAGGGTTTTGTCTATGCTAACCGAAGTGCTGATATTGATGAGATCAACGGAGTTGTCTATAATGAATTATCGACTGAATACGGAGAAGCACAAGCACTGGTATTCGGAACAAGTTTCGGAGGACAGTTGCGACAGGCAAATACCATTCTCAGAGTCAATTATGATCAGCAATGGGGCAAGCATAAGGTGAACGCCCTGGCACTCTTTCATGCGAATGCAGAAGTGGGTACCGGGCAGAACAATACCTATCACAGAATCAATAATGCAGCCCTTGTACACTATTCTTATGATAAGAAGTATTTTGCAGATCTGACCATGTCCTACAGTGGAAACAATATCCTTCCTTATGAAAATCCATATCGGTTTTACCCCGCATTGTCAGTTGGTTGGATGATCTCAGAAGAGAGTTTCCTCTCTGATGTTGAAGCTATTGATTTTCTTAAGCTGAGAGCTTCTGCCGGTTTGGTTGGATTGGAACCAAATTTGCAGCATTTGCAATACCAGATGTTTAGCAATGGACAGAATTATTTTTATACAGATAACAATAGTAGCAAATCAGGCCTTGAGGAGGATAGAAGAGCAAATCCCATTATTGAACCTGAAAAGAGTTTGATTACCAATATCGGTATTGATGCCAGATTATTTGGCAAACTTAGTCTGAATGTTGATGCTTTTTATGAGCAGCGGAGTCAGATATTTGTTTCCGAATCCACTACTACTTCTAATGTAATTGGAGTGGCAGCCACCCAGGTGGCTGATGGTATTGTAGAAAATAAGGGAGTAGAGATAGGAGCAGTATGGAACAACAGTGCTGGAGATTTCAGCTATGCTGTTGGAGCGCAGTATTCTTTTGCTCGTAACAAGATCATCGAGCAGAACGAAGTTTTCCGTGAGTGGGATTACCTGCAGCGAACCGGACATTCTGTTTCTCAAACCTTCGGACTTGTTGATGATGGTTTCTGGGGTACAGCAGACGGGCTGAACGGAATAGATAATATATCTCCTGACGGTGTTGAATATACCTTTACACAGGTTCTTAAGCCAGGTGATGTAAAGTATGAAGACCAGAATCAAGATGGCAGGATCGATGAGTTTGATGTGGTTGCAATTGGTCACAACTGGTTACCAGAAATGTATTATTCATTTACGCTGAATCTTGATTATAAAGGAATCGGACTGAATGCCTTGTTCCAGGGGGTTGCCAATGTAAGTACTACCCTGAATACAGCAGGTATTTTCTGGCCTCTCTACAACAATAATAACATCTCTACATTCTCCAACGACAGGTGGACACCTGCTACAGAGGCAAGTGCAACACTGCCAAGGTTGACTCCGGAAAAGAATGATAATAATTACCGCACCAGCACCGTCTGGCTCCGTGATGCTTCTTTCCTGAAGTTAAGAACGCTGGAGCTGTACTATCAGCTTCCTTCAAATATTGTACAGAAAGCAAAACTTGAAAGGGCTACTATATTCCTGAGAGGGATGAATCTATTCTCTTTTGATAAGATTGAAATAATGGATCCGGAGGAATTGGGACTTGTATATCCGACCTTAAGGTCATTTAATGTTGGATTAAGTGTTGGATTTTAAATATTAAACATCACAGAAATGAAAAGTAAGATAATAATCACATTGATATTTGCTACCCTTTTTGCAGGGTGTGAATTTCTGGACTACTCAGAGAAGTCATTTTATGATGATCCGGAAGAAATATTTGCCAATTTTAGTCGAACCAGTAGCTTTCTGGCAGATATATACAATCGACTGCCCGCAGATTACAATAGCATCGATGGTGCTATGCGTTCAGCAGCCAGCGACGAAGCTGAATATGTAAAGCAGAATTCAAATATTCAGGACTTTACTAACGGACAATGGTCCGCTTTTAACGCTCCGGATGATAACTGGTCAAATATGTATTCAGGCATCAGGTCTGCAAATCTGTTCCTTGATGAGATCGAAGGAAGAACCTACGAAGAATATCAGTACATTGATCTCTATGAGGATGAAATGAAGCGATTTGAGAAATTTCAGTATGAGGCTCGTTTCCTCCGTGCATTCTTTTATTTTGAACTGGCTAAGCGTTATGGTGATATCCCCATGCCGAATGGTGTGATCGATGATGTTGCAGAGATTAATTCCATTGAGAAAACATCTTTTGATGATGTGGTAAAGTTCATCGTTGATGAATGTGATGCCATACATGATTCATTGCATGTCAATTGGGCAGATACGATCTATCAGGAAACTGGTCGGGTGACCCGTGGTGCTATTCAGGCCCTCAAGGTAAAAACACTTTTGTATGCTGCAAGTCCTTTGCATAACACAACAAATGATGTAAGTAAATGGGAAGCTGCCGCTGAAGCTGCAAATGCCTTTCTTATCAATCCCGATTTTTCATATACATTTGATGGTGCTTATTACAATAGTAATGACATGACCCAGGGTGTATTCAACAACAGGGAAAGTTTAGAACTTATTTTCGAACGTCGTCAGGGAACTGCGAATAGCTTTGAGAAATCTAATTTCCCTATTGGGATTGAGGGTGCGAACGGAAATGCCACTTGTCCGAGTCAAAACCTGGTAGACGCTTATCAGACTACTGATGGTTATGACGTGACCATAGATGATAATGGAGTGTGGAGTGCTGTTGGGAGTACGGTCTTTGATCCTGCAAATCCATATGATAACAGGGATCCGAGGTTGCTGCAATCAGTAATTGTAAATGGGAAATCCTGGAAAGGAAGTCCTGTTGAAACTTTTATTGGTGGAGCCAATGGCGAGCCTATTGCGGATGCCACACCTACTGGATATTACCTGCAGAAGTATGTTAGACAGGATATTGAAATAGCGGGAAGTAATGCGGCACCAAAGGAACATATGTGGGTGATCTTCCGCCTTGCTGATATCTATCTCAGTTACGCTGAAGCGGTAAATGAAGCATATGGAGCGACTACTGTACCTCCTGGTTTCATCATGGATGCAACAACAGCACTAAATGTAGTTCGAACCAGGGCGGCTGTTGGCCTTCCTGCAGTTTCCGGTTTGTCCGATGAAGAGCTTCGCACTGCTGTAATCAGAGAACGCCAGGTTGAACTTGCTTTTGAAGATCACCGTTTCTGGGATGTCAGAAGGTGGAAACTGTATGATGACGCAAACCCAAATAAAGTGTCTGAAGATGTCTATGGTATTGAAATTGAAAATGATAACGGTACGCTGAGCTATGCTAAAAAACTTTTAGATGACAGGGTTTGGGAAGATAAGATGTATCTTTATCCTATTCCTTATAATGAGACAAATATAAATACAAATCTGACTCAGAATACAGGTTGGTAGTTTTGTTATATCATAAAATATTTAATTATGAAAAATTATAAAATATTATTACTTACTCTTATGGTAGCACTAATTGGATTAGCAGGCTGCCTGGAGTTTGATATGCTGGGAGAATTTGAGGCTGATGAAACCTACATGCCCGATGCCAGAACAGATGGTCCTGAAAGTCCAGCAACATTTTTTGCCTCTTATGATGACTATTGTGATAAGATAGTTCTTTCATGGGTGCCAACGGTTCGTAGCTCCAGTTATGACTTATATAAGGATGGAACTCTGTTAGCTGGAGAACTTGCTGATACAAGTTATGTGGATATGGAAGCTATAGCAGTCGATACTGAATATTGGGTGGTAGCAAAGAATGAGAACGGAGAATCACAGGATTCTACATTTGCCATTGGCCGCATGGCCGATATTCCTCCAACACCAGGGAATTTTATCGCTACAGATGGTGAATATGAAGCCAAGGTGGATCTCTCCTGGGATGTTACTGATTATGCTACACATTATCGGGTAGTCCGCGACGGAGTTGTTCTTGGCGATACTGTGGTAGGAACGACATTTTCCGATGACGTAGATGCCCCGGAAGTTGAAACTGAATATAGTCTGATCGCTGTGAGTGTTTGTGGTGAGTCTGGTGCTGTGACAAACACTGGATATGCTGATCCTATGGTGGCCTTTAGAGTAGCCCTGGATGAAAACTTCGAAGGTTTTACCGCAGGCATTCTTACTTCAGTTGATGATTTCGGTGGTTTTAAACCTAGGTTTCAATTTGTGGATGCACCGAATCAGAATGGAACAGTTGAAATAAAAACTGATAATTCCAAGTATATGGATCTTGACGTATTTAATGATAAAGCAAGTATTCAATTTTATTTCCCTGAGATAACGCTAATTCCAGGAGAGAGCTATCGTTTGACCTTTGATATGAAAGCTCCACAGAATGTTGCTTTGCACATGGGTACGGATGAAACGGGAGATGGTTTTATGGGAAAATTTATAGATAACTATTTCCTCCCAACTCTTGAGAATACAAAAAATGGCAATGCTTTTGGAGTAGTACTTGGTGGTACAGGAGAATGGAAATCCTTTTCATATGATTTTCCACAAACAGGTACAGCTACCCAGGATCCTGATCCTGATCCTGCTGCTTTAGGTTGGACTATGGGCACCATACAGGAAGGCGACGAAGAACATCCACTTATTGCATTCCAGATGTGGAGTAAGAACGGTACCTATGCTGTCGATAATATAAAGATTGAACTGATCAAGTAAAATTGGTCAAGTATATCATACACGAATTATGATGCTCATTTGAGTGTCGTAATTCGTGTTTTTTATAATCTGATTTTAACATATACCTTATGTCAAAGTATTTAAGTTTTTCTGCTCTTTTTTTAATTCTGGTAATTTCAAGCTGTTCCCAATCGAATTCAAAAGAAGAAATACAGAATCCAAATATTATCTACATCCTTGCAGACGACCTTGGATACGGAGATTTGTCTTCTAATGGACAACAGAAATTTTCAACTCCGAATATAGATAAACTGGCATCAGACGGAATGGTCTTTACCCAGCACTATTCCGGATCAACGGTTTGTGCTCCATCCCGCTCAACACTTCTAACGGGATTGCATACAGGCCATACACCGATCAGGGGTAACAAGGAAGTCAAGCCTGAAGGTCAGCACCCTATGCCTGCTGAAAGTTATCTTCTGACAGAAATGTTGAAAGAAGCAAGCTATACGACAGGAGTATTTGGAAAATGGGGTCTGGGATATCCGGGTTCTGAAGGAGATCCAAATATGCAGGGAGTGGATGAATTCTTTGGTTATAATTGTCAGCGTCTCGCACATCATTATTATCCTTATTACCTGTGGCACAATCAGGAAAAAGTAATGCTTGAAGGCAACGAAGGTTCAGATCAAACAGAATATGCAGCTGATCTGATACACGAGGAGGCCATGAAGTTCATTGATTCAAATCAGGACAAGCCCTTTTTCTTATTCTATGCCTCACCCATTCCGCATGCTGAACTGCTGCTCCCACAGGAAAAAATTGATGTTTTTAAAGGTGAGTTTTTACCTGAAAAACATTATGAAGGAACCGACAGTGGTGAAAAGTACAGACAGGGTCCTTACGGTTCACAGGAAAATAGTCACGCAGCATTTGCTGCCATGGTAGCTGTACTGGATAATCAGATTGGTGAAATTGTTGCAAAACTGGAAGTATTAGGAATCGCAGATAATACGATCATCATTTTTTCCTCTGATAATGGTCCTCATCAGGAAGGTGGAGCTGATCCTGATTATTTTAATAGCAATGGAATCTATAAGGGCTACAAAAGAGACCTCTATGAGGGAGGTATTCATGTCCCGATGATCGTTAGATGGCCAGGTATGGTGGAGCCGGGGACCGAAAGTGATCATATATCAGCTTTCTGGGATGTAATGCCAACACTGGCTGATATTGTGGGGCAGAATACAAGTGATACGCTGGATGGGATATCCTTTTTACCCACTCTCACTGGAGAAGGGAAACAGCTTAGCCATGAATATTTGTATTGGGAATTTCATGAGAAAGGTGGTCGGATTGCTATTAGAAAAGGCAAGTGGAAAGCTGTGAAGTATAATGTGCTGAAAAATCCGGGTGAAATGATTGAATTGTACAACTTAAGTGAGGATCCCGGGGAAACAATAAATCTTGCAGCTGAATATCCTGAAGTAGTAAAAGAATTAACCGAAATATTGAAATCTGCCAGGACAGAATCTGATGTGTTTCAATTTAAAGCACCAACATTTTTAGATGTGGATTAGATTTTCATAAATATGCAATTGAGCAAATTCATAATATTACCAATAATCTTTCTTGTATTGTCATGTCAGCATGAAGAAGCAGGAGATTTGCGCAGCAGGACTTCACTGGATTTTGACTGGAAGTTTATACTGGAAGATGTTCAAGGTGCAGAGAATACGGATTATGATGATTCCTCCTGGCGAAATGTGGATATTCCGCACGATTGGAGTATAGAGGGAGAATATAAAGAATCCAATAAGTCTGGGATCGCTGGTGCATATCTACCGACTGGTATTGGCTGGTACAGGAAAAATATTGATATCACCGATCTTCAGGATGATGATAAATATTTCATTGAGTTCGATGGAGTATACATGAACAGCGATGTTTGGATCAATGGTCACCACCTGGGCAATCGTCCTTATGGATATATCAGTTTTAGTTATGATCTGAGTCCCTACCTGATAAATGGGAGTAATGCATTAGCCGTGCGTGTGGATCATTCCAAAACGCCCAGTGGAAGATGGTATACAGGTTCTGGAATTTATCGGCATGTGTGGCTGACCAGAACAAAGAATGTTTATATACCTCAATGGGGGACGTCTGTAAGCACTCCATTAGTGAGTAGGAAAAGCGCAAGGGTAGACCTTGAGATTCATATAAGGAATGAGTCCGGAGGCAATCAGCAGGCTATTATCAGCAGTGTTATAAGAGATAGCGAGGGGAATAGGGTAGCAAAGGATGAGGGTATAATTACATTGTCGGAGAGTGGAAGTGTTCTTCATCAGCTTGAAGTGAAATCTCCAAATCTTTGGACTCCTGATCATCCAGTCATGTATTCTATTGAAACCAGAGTAATCGTTGACGATCAATTGCTTGATCAATTTATAACTCAGGTAGGAATCAGATCAATTGAACTCAGAGGAAGTGATGGTTTTTTTCTGAATGGCAAGTCAATAAAGTTTAAAGGACTGAGTAATCATCACGATGCCGGTCCTGTTGGTTCTGCTGTGCCTGATGATGTTTTGTATCGTCGTTTGAAATTGTTGAAGGATATGGGCTGTAATGCCTTGCGTACCACCCATAATCCGTTTTCGCCAGCTTTTTATACTATGTGCGATACCATGGGCTTTATGGTAATGAATGAAGCTTTTGATGGTTGGTGGACTCCCAAGGCAACTTACGATTATGGAAATTACTTTGATGAGTGGTGGCAGCGTGATCTCACTGATTTTATTAAAAGAGATCGCAATCATCCTTCAGTGGTGATATGGAGTATTGGAAATGAAGTCCGTGGATTTACCGCTGATCAGCAAAAAAAAATAGTAGAATTTATCAAGCACTTGGATGATACTCGTCCCATTACACAGGGGAGAGGTTATAGTGCTCCTTATATCGATATTGCAGGTTTTAACGGTCATGGTGAATTTAAAGGAGAGCTTGAAAAGTTCCATAAAACACATCCCGAAAAACCCATTATAGGCACCGAGATTACACATACTCTGCAAACAAGGGGAGTGTATCGCACAAAGACCTGGTATCGTACAAAAGATAATCCTGCTCCCTGGGAAAAACCTGAACAGTTTAAGAAAATGGAAGCCAGGGTGTATAAAATTCCGGACTTGTCGGAAACAGAAGTTTTTGAAGGACTTACACCGAAATATCAATCATCCTACGATAATTCCATTGTACGCATTGGTGTTCGTGACGATTGGAACAGGGTGGAGGAACGGGATTATTATCTTGGGAATTTCCGCTGGACCGGATTCGATTATCTGGGAGAATCATTTGGCTGGCCGGCACGGACCGCGAATTTTGGGATTATTGATCTGGCAGGATTTCCTAAAGACCACTATTATTTGTACCAAAGTTTGTGGAGCTCTAAACCAATGGTGCATCTTCTGCCACATTGGACGCATTCAGGCAAAGAAGGCATTGAAATCCCGGTTGTTGTATATACGAACTGCGAGTCTGCCGAGTTGTTCCTGAATGGAAAATCACTTGGTGAGAAAATCATGGGTAAGGAACGACAACTGGTCTGGCATGTGCCTTTTGAAATGGGTGAATTGAAGGTGCTTGCAAAAAATTCCGGTGAAGTGATATGTGAGAAAGCGTTTCAAACTGCAGGATCAGCTGCACAGGTACAGCTGATCGCAGATAGAAGAACAATTCAGGGGAACCGAACAGATATTGTTCACATCGAAGTGCTCATCAGCGATGAAAATGGAGTTATACTCCCGGATGCTGATCATTTGATCGAGTTTGATATTTCGGGTCCTGCAAAACTACTGGGCGTTGAAAATGGAGATATCCTTGATCTGGCCCCTCACAAGGTACCTTCGCGAAAGGCCTTTAAGGGCAAATGTTTGCTGATTATTCAATCAAATGGTGAGAAGGGACAAATTGAGGTAGAAGCGAAGTCCGATGGACTTCAAACAAGTGTTGTTAAAATAATGGCAAAATAGAAGTAATTGTTTACTGCTATAATTACCCTGTGTCCGTCTGAAATTGAACTTGAATTGTCTGGCCCATTATTTGAACTAAATAGATAAAAAAAAGGATGATGAAAATATATAGTACTGGTCTTCTTATTCTGTTGTTTAGTTTCATGGCTTGCAATCAGACAAATACAAACGCGGAAGGTATAAGCTATTTTTTTGATGCCCAAGGTGGTAGTGATGATAACATTGGTATATCTGAGGACCAGGCTTTTGCATCTTTGGAGAAAGCGAATAGTCTGGAGCTAAAAGCGGGTGACCGACTCCTGTTCAAGTCAGGGACCAGCTATTACGGACAGTTGAAGCCAAAGGGTGGGGGAAGCAATGGTCAGCCAGTGATCATTGGTAAATATGGCGGAGACTTAAAGCCGGTTTTGCATGGTGAAGGCTTATACCTTTCAACGGTTCATATTTATAACATGAACTATGTGGAAGTGCACGACCTGGAAATCACAAATACCGGGGTAGAGCGTCAGAACAGACGTCGTGGGGTGATTGTTGAAGCTGAGAACTTTGGTGTTGCGAAGCATATTGTTCTGGACAATCTCTATATACACGATGTGAATGGCAGCCTGGTGAAAAGCAAAGGTGGTGGTTCTGCAATACTGTGGCAGAATCATGGAGAAGAGCTTAAAACAAAATTTGATAGTTTGATTATCCAGAACTGCCATTTGCAGAACTGCACGAGAAACGGAATTAATTCCAGGGGCTATACAAATCGTACTAACTGGTATCCTTCAACAAATGTTGTTATTCGCAACAACCTGCTGGAAGGGATTCCTGGCGATGGGATTGTACCAATCGGCACAGATGGAGCGATCATTGAGCACAATGTAATGCGTGATTGTCCGGATATTCTATCGCATAAAGAAGCAGCCGCCGGCATCTGGCCATGGAGTGCCGATAATACACTTATTCAATTCAATGAAGTAGCCGGGCATAAGGCCAAGTGGGACGGACAGGGATTTGATTCGGACTGGAATTGTCTGAATACAGTCATACAGTATAATTACAGTCATGACAACTATGGTGGCTTTTTGCTGGTGTGTAACAATGGAGGTAATTATGATACCCCGGCAAATATTGGCACTTTCAATACCATTGTACGTTATAATATTAGTGTGAATGATGGAATAAGACCTTATGAAACAGAAAGGCGTGGTCCATTTTCTCCTGTCATGCATATCAGTGGTCCGGTTGAACTTACGATTATCCACCACAATATTTTTATTTTCCCGGCCAAAACAAAGGCGGAGATTAATAAAACCTTTATCCAGATGGATAATTGGGGCGGTCCCTGGCCGCAGAAGACTTTGTTGTCAAATAATGTAATAGCCTTGTCTGAGCACTTACAAATGTTCTATGGAGAAAGTAAACATACTGTTGCTGTGGCGAATGAATTTAATCAGGCAAAGCTTAATTTGAAACAGCAGGAAGAATTTCCTGACTGGGCGGCGGACTATGAGGAAGGATACGATAAAGAATATGTGAAGATATTGACTGATGTCTTTTTCATGGATAATGCAGAGATGACACGAAAGCTTAAGAATATGATGAATTAAGTGACTTGCTCCTAAACATATGAAAACAGCAAAGACTTATATAGTACTTATATTATGCTGGCTGCTCATCCCATCGGGATTGTTCGCCAGGAATTACTACATAAGCTCCAGTGGCAATGATTCTAATGATGGAAGTATAGAACATCCATGGCTTACGCTGGAGAAAGTATCAGCTGCTGCTGCCAACGATAATAACGGGGGATATATTCAGCCTGGCGATAGCATCCTATTCAGGGCAGGGGACACTTTCGTTGGGCGCTTAATGATCCAACGCTCAGGTGCTGCAAACATTCCGATTGTAATTAGCAGTTATGGATCAGGAGAAAAACCCATTATTTCGGGTTCAGGAAATATTGAAAACGGGGACTTTATTGAAGCTGTCAAATTTATTAATACAAGTCACATTGTTGTCGAGAGTATTTGGATAAAAAATGATCGCAAGAATATGGGAAATATCACTTGGGGCACCTGTAATTCTCAAGGCATTGCCGTAGAAGCCAATAAATGGGGAGGGGTAATAAGAGACCTTACATTCAGCGACCTTAAGATAAGTGATGTATTTGGTATTGATATGATTAACTGGGAGGGAAATTATACTGACGATATTGGTGTTCGTGGAATTTATTTTGACTCTGAAATGAATGATGGTGAAACACTGATTGGTATAGAAGATGTTTTGATTGAGAATTGTTATTTCTATAATATTGGAAGCCGGGGTATCTCTGCGAGGCACCTTACTAATATCAGGAATAACCCAATACATGAAGAAGACAGAAATAAGAACTTTGTGATCCGCAACAATACATTTGAAAAATTAGGTGGTTCCGCGGTGGTTCTGGCCTCAGTATGCAATGCGCTAATCGAAAATAACGATTTCATTGATATGGGCTGGGGAGATCGTAATTCTTTCACTGACAGATACAGGGCCTATGGAGAAGGTTGTTGGCTATGGAATTCTCGCTTTATTGTCTTTCAAAATAACAGTCAAATACGGGCAAATGGTAAAGGTGACACCTATGCTTCTCATATCGATTTTTTCTGTCAGCATGTAATCTTCCAATACAATTACAGTGAAGATACCGAAGGGGGTTTTTGTGAAATTCTGGGCGATTGTAAAAATATTATCTGGCGTTATAATGTAAGTGTGAACGATGGCTTCAGGGAGAATGCTCACAACAGGTATTCTATTTGGTTGTCTGGATATGTCGGCACAGACCAGGATCCGGTGCCTTCCGACAGCAGTTTTGTATACAACAACACCATTTATCTGGACAAGTCAGATTGCAAACCCGACATCTCGGTTTTCGCCAAAAATACCTATATCTACAACAATATTTTTCACGCAACAGGAGGTGCACAAATAGGGGCAGGCGGAGTTGATATTGATATTTTTCCGGGAAGTGAATTCCTTGTATCGAACAACCTCTTTTTCGGTGATATTGCAAATGACTTTACAAAGCTTGATGACAATAAGATCCAGGAGCAGTCCCTGTTTGTAGATCCGGTAACTACAAATGGTAGCATGGATGGATTCAATATTCAGCAAGGAAGTCCGACCATAAATGCAGGGAAAACTTTTCCTGAACCGGAATTTCCATTGGCCGAGGAAGGTATTTTCAAAGACATCAATCTTTACACCTCAATGGATGCTTTTGGCAATCCTGTGGATCTGCTGAATATAATACCAAATATCGGGGCCAGCAATGCGTACAACGGGAATATCCCTACAACAGTGAATACACCTCTACAGGAAGAGAAATTCTTCAGTATATCTAACAATCCTGTTAAAGACCTCTTGATGCTGAATGTAGAGGAGCTATCAGATAATTTAAAGTTTTCTATATACAATTTTAAGGGTGAAGTCATATATGCGTCATCCATTAATAAAGGAGATCGTGAAATACAAATTCAAATACCAGACAGGGCTAAGAATGGTATCTATTTTATCAGTCTGACCCAGGAACAAAGAATTCAGTATGCACGTTTTATTCTATACAGATAGAGCTGCAGTGGGAAAAAAGCATGTAATACAAGCTTAGAAAAAGTATTTAAGAAGAAGGAGAATAAAAATGAAGAGAATAATATCATCGCTACTTTTAGTGCTACTTATAAGTTTCAGCCTACATAGCCAGGATAAGCCAAATGTTATTGTGATCATGGCTGATGATCTTGGTTATGGTGATGTTGGATTCAATGGTTCAACAGACATCCCAACCCCGAATATTGACCGCATTGCCGAAAATGGAGTAGCCTTCACAAGTGCTTATACCACTTACTGTGTGTGTGGTCCAAGTCGGGCGGGTTTTATGACCGGGCGTTATCAGCAACGCTTTGGCTTTGAACGAAACCCTTTGTACAGGGTGAACGATCCGTACATGGGACTGCCCAAAGATGAGATGACCATTGCAGAATCTGTATCGCAAGTGGGATACAAATCAGGTGTTATCGGGAAATGGCACCTTGGAGCACACATCTCCAACCACCCTTTAAATCGTGGGTTTGACGAGTTTTTCGGGCATCTCGGCGGCGGACATAAATATTTTCCTGAAGAATTAACGATCCCCAACAGCTATGATGCTACAAATGAGTCTCAGAGCTATTTAACCTGGTTAATGAGAGATCATACACACGAGAAAACCGATGAGTATATTACCGATGAATTTTCAAACGAAGCAGTTGACTTCGTCACCCGTCATAAGGACGATCCATTCTTCCTTTTTGTTTCATACAATGCACCACATGCACCCATGGAGGCCAAACCTGAGGATCTGGCATTGTTTCCACATTTGACAGACGAGGTTGGTTATCAGCGAAAAACCTATGCTGCAATGGTACATGCAGTTGACAGGGGGGTTGGCAGGGTAATGGATAAACTTCAGGAGCTAAATCTGGAAGAGAATACCATTGTTATTTTTCTATCGGATAACGGCGGACCAGAGACTAAAAATGCGTCAGATAACGGAATTTTGCGAGGCGGAAAAAGCGATGTGTGGGAGGGAGGCTACAGAGTTCCTTTCGCCATGCAATGGAAAGGAGTTATTGATTCGGGAACGGTTTACGACTACCCGATTTCTTCACTGGATATTTTTGCAACACTTTCTGAACTTTCAGACTCACCCACAAACCCGGATAAACCATTGGATGGAGTGAATTTGATTCCATACCTGACAGGTGAAAATGAAAATGAGCCTCACGAAGCCATTTACATACGCAAATTTGATCAGAACCGGCATGCGGTCAGAAATGGGGATCTTAAGCTCATTTATCAGAGTGATTTTACAAATAAAAAGCTTTTCGATCTCAGTACCAACATCAGTGAGAACGATAGTGAAAATCTTTACTGGAATGCTGAATTTCTTGACAGAAGGGATCAACTCGACACCATGCGTGTACGTTGGGAAGAAGGATTGATACATCCCCGCTTCCTTGGACTCGTACATGATGAGCTTGTATGGGCAACATCTGTTAGCCTGTCAGAGACAACCCTGGATTTAAGTCTGCTCGTACCAACACAGATCAGTGCAACAATAGTCCCCCAGGATGCATTCAACGATGTAATAGAATGGAGCAGTAATAACTCTTCTGTTGCCACTGTTGACCAAAGCGGAACAATTACTGCCCATGCCCTGGGATATGCAGTTATTACTGCCAGAGTTGTTGACTTAAGACAGGTCTTTGAACAGTGTATAGTCAAAGTTGGGAACCCTCTTGGGGCTACAGGAATTACTTTGTCAGATACTGAAATAACTGTATTACCCGGACGAACAGCACAACTTACAGCAACCGTTTCAGAAAATAATGACAGTTATGCAGTTGAGTGGAGCAGTAGCAATTCATCTGTTGCTACAGTGGACGAGAACGGTCTTGTTTTAACACACTCCCTGGGCCCTGCTATTATCACTGCGAAGGTAATTGGTAGTGAACAGCATTCTGCCACTTGCACTATTATTGTAAGTAATGAAATTGTATCAGTCGAAAGCATCAAAAATTTGCAAAATATTCCAGGCAAGATCTCTATTTATCCGAATCCGGTGAATGGCTTGCTGAACATTGAGTTTCAGGCTAGGTCGGGAAAAATGGATATGAGTATCTACAATAGCATGGGAAAGGTGATCTATTCCTTACCCGTCTATCCAAATACTCATAGACTTCAATTACACTTGCCCGGTCATTTGAATAATGGCTTGTATTTTATCAGCTTAGATCAAGGTGATTATCCACAGACAGAGCGTTTTGTACTGTTAAGGTAAAAATGAAAAAAATGAATGAGCGTTTGAAAACTATAATTTTCGTAAATGATGATCCATTGAAATTAAAGAGGCTAAGAAAAACAGCGTTTTTGTTTTTATACCTGACCTTTTCTATTTCAGGATTTGCACAAGAATCGGGTGAGGATCTGTTGAACCTGACTGCAATTACACCTAATGATTACGATGCTCAAAATCTAATGGTACGGCATATATCAACAGGCCTGGAATTGTCTGCTAATTCCGGGGTGAAAGGCAGTATTTCCTTTTTCCCGGAAGATGAATACTGGGATTTAACACAGTGGGTGTTTCTAAGCCTGGAATTGGAAAACCTGACAGAAAATAAGGTCCGTTTTGATCCAGTTCTGTCTTATGACAATCCGGGCAGAGGTGATAATATTGACATGGTTTATAATTCTCATATAGGCTTTCTGCATCCTGATGAGAACCTGGTATATAATTGCGTCATGATCCGCGATCAAATTACAGTCACAGATTATCCGCAGAAAAATGATTTTCCGGGAATGAAAGGAATGCCGGATGGTATTATTTTAAACTTTGCAGGAGTTGATGCAAAGCATATCTCAGCGTTAAAAATAATTCTTCCGGAACAAGACTTTGATCAGAAAGTTCTTGTAAAACGGGTATTTATGAATCGACAGGCTCTGCCTGAATTATATAAAAACAGCAAAGAGACCTTTTTTCCTTTTATTAATAAGTACGGGCAATATAAGCATGCAACATGGGGAGGGAAGATTACTGATGACAGTCAGTTTGTTGAGGCGATAGAACAAGAAGCTGAAGACCTGGCAGCCCATCCCGGTCCTGATGAATGG
>JAUUZQ010000037.1 GCA_030589895.1 Bacteroidales bacterium | reverse complement strand
GGGGCTAGGTTTTTCTGTACTAAATATGATTATTACTTCAATTGATTACAACTTAAAGATCAGGAAGGTTCAGAATATAGTTTGTGCTTCTTCCACCTTCACCGGAATCAGCTAAGACTCCCTTGTCAATCAAATCCTGAATATCTCTACGGGCAGTATCTCTATGTACTTTTGTCATCTTTGCCCATTTGGAAGAATGCAACTTACCTAGGAAATCACCTTGAAGACTATTGATCATTTTGATTTGCCTTTTATTGAATTGGGTGTTTTTATGCATCTCCCAGAACTTTGCCTTTACCAATATTTTTGATAATGTTTCATCGGTTGCTAAAAGGGCCTCAGTTAATCGTTCGAAGTACCACACAAGCCATTGACTAACGTCCATACTTCCCTTTTGTGTGGACTCCAGTATATTATAATATCCTTTTTTGGATTTCATGACCTGAGCTGACATACTATAGAACCTTTGACTGGTTCTGTCTGCTCTGGCTAATTGATTATCTGCAATTGCTCTGGCAATTCTTCCATTCCCATCATCAAAAGGGTGGATACTTACAAACCATAAATGGGCTATGGCTGATTTAATTACAGCCTCCATATTTTTATCTGCATTGAACCATGCAATAAACTGATTCATTTCTTCTTCTAATCGTGTAGCTTCAGGAGCAGTATAATGTACTTTTTCTTTACCCATTGCGCCTGATACAACTTGCATTGGACCTTTTTCGTCGCTTCTCCATTCACCAACTGTGATCTTATGCATCCCACTTCTTCCTGTTGGGAATAGAGCAGCATGCCATGCACACATTCGATCCTTAGTTATGGGGTCTTTATATTTCTGAGTTGCATCCAACATCATATCCACGACCCCATCTACATCACGACTAGCACCAGATAATCCCGATATTTTCATCCCAAGCCTTTGAGCCACAGATGACCTTACTTCTTCAGGGTTCAATAACTCTCCTTCAATTTCACTCGTCTTAAGAATGTCTTCAGTTAGTGTTTCAAGTACGGCTTCTTCCCTCAATTTGAATCCTATACTTTCCATTCTACCTATTAACCTACCTTGCAGATCACGTACCTTACTCACATACGGAAGTATTGTTTCATTATCCCATTTAAAATTTGGCCAGTCTTTTCTATGATGTAAGTACATTGTCATAAACGTCGTATTATTTACTGCAAAAATACAATGTATTCGACGTATATCAAAGTAAACGCCGTATTAATTACGTCAAAAAGACAAATATTTGTCGAAAGTTGTGTTATTTAGCCTTTAGATATAAGGATCAGGATTAAGTTGAAGGGCTGGTATTTATCCGGAAACCTGCTTTGGGAGCAGGGTGTCGCAAAATTCGTATCACTTACCCCGACTGAGATACAGAGAGTCTGAAAATAAATGGTTACAGTTCAAATCTACATTATTCCCATGAACATCTTTCAGGGCTTCCAGTAGAGAGAATTCATGAATTCTCTCTACTGGGTGTTAAACACCACATGAAGTCCTAATTATTAACAAAAGTTGATTAATTAAATCTGTCGTCTGATGTTGTCTCGTTTGGATAGCCAGTCTTATTGTTAATCCACCCACTCTTTTCAATATTATGAATATCAAATTGAGCGATATAAGGTTTAATGTCCAAAAGAAGTGTTCCATCCAACATGTCAACGTTCTCAATTTCAAGCATGTTGTCTTTTATACTTATGAGTTTGACAACAGAAATGCCTATTGAATTTGGTCTTTTGGGCGCTCTGGTTGCAAATATGCCATGTGGTTTATCATCTAGAAATGGTATTACTTGTAAATCAAAGCCTTTGGACTTATGAAAATAATAGATAAGATATATATGAGAGAACTTTTCAAGATCCAACAAACCGTCTGCATATTCTCTTTTCAATTTAATAGTGCCTTTTATTCCTTTCGAGCCAGTTGATTGAATAGGCATGCCTTCTTTTCTTTTGAAAGGAGTATGAATTGTGCCTATAGCTTTGAAACAGATAGTCATTTTGGTAGTTATGTTACAATTATTGCTAACTCATTAATATAGTAAATCTAAACATATCAATTTATAATATTTGCATTTAGAATCGATATTTCAGCTTTCCATCATATTAGCCAGAAAAAACGCGTTGTATAAAAAGAGATTAATGAATTGATTTTAACATACAAACAATCGTACCCCAAATAATTAGTGCTAGTAAATCGATAAGAAATCCCGGAGCAACCTCCCCTGTATTCAAGCATCAAACAATCTAAAAACCCTCCCTTTATTTGATCTCCAAAAACAGGGGAGGATGACCGCTAAAATCCCCTGAAATTACAACCTGAATTATTTGGGGGAGGATTATTTGGTATACTCTCATTTATTCCTCGACCAATAGTTAGACTCAATGTTTTCCTCTTCTCACTTTTGACTTTCGTCTTCCTCGTCCTTCGAAGCTTCAGTGTAGGATGGCCCTCGTCCTCCGAAACTTTTGTATAGGAAGGTCCTCGTCCTCCGAAACTTTTGTATAGGAGGATAACTTTTTCCTTTTACCTTTAAGCCATGAAGCCTGCTAAAATTCTTCTGTTTTTTATCTCCCTGTTCAGTCTGGTATTGCTTCTTGCTTTCATCTTTCCAAAAAAAGGTATTCAGCTTGGTGAGAACATAGATCTGCAGTTTATGGATGCCAGTTCATTGTTCAAAAAGGATAGTGCTTCAATAAATGTTGTAACTGCCGGGTTAATCAGCTTGAATACAGTGACAGACGATCCTGAATATGGGAGCATAGATTCCGTTTTAACCAGGAGGGATACGATTCCGGATATCAATACAGATTCAATAATTAAGGCGAGGGTTGACAGTATCAGTAAGACCATTTATCCTATTGAATTTTCATCTGAGGGGAAGAGGATGATGCATAGATTCTTTCAGCGTGCTGATGAGGCTGATTCAGGAAACAGACCCTTAAGAATTTTGCATTATGGGGACTCCCAAATTGAAAATGATCGCATGACCTCGCTGATGCGTTATAGATTGCAGAAAGTTTACGGGGGATCAGGCTGTGGATTAGTTCCGGCTGTTCCACTCTACCACGGCAATCCTACATATCGGGAGCTTATTGAGGGTGAGTGGGTTCGCTATACAGGATTTGGAAAAAGAGACACAACACTTACACACAGAAGTTATGGTGCAATGAACAGTTTTACACTTGTTCCGGCAGATTCTGCCGGCGAAGAAGTGTCACTAAGATTTGAATTTCGCAAAGGAAGAAGGGCTTCCCGCTTCACCAATATGAAAATATATCTTCATGCATACTCTGATACCGGACTAATTGCTATTCATGTAAATGACACTATTTCTGATACGGTAAGAAATGTTTATAAGGGTTTTCAGATAGTGGAATTTCATCCTGAAGTAACAGCACAAAACATTCAAATAAATTTTGAATTAAAGGAGGGTGGACGAATCTATGGTATTTCATTTGATGCGGATGCAGGTATACAGATAGATAACCTCGCAATGCGGGGAAGTTCCGGGATCGAATTTCGAAGACAGGACAGTACTTACCTGAAAAATATGCTGCAGTTTTTGAACCCCGGACTATTTATTATGCAGTTTGGAGGAAACACAGTCCCCTATATCAAGAGAACGGGATATTACAAATCTGCCTTTAAAAAAGAGCTGATATATCTCCGGGAGCTCTGTCCGGATGCAGCTATAATCGTAATCGGACCAGCCGATATGTCGAGAAAAGAGAAAGGCCGGTTCATAACCTGGGAATCTGTTGAGCCGGTGCGGAATGCTCTCCGAAGCGCAGCACTTGAGTCCGGATGTGCCTTCTGGGATATGTATGAAGCCATGGGAGGGGAGAATTCTATGCACGCCTTTGTGCTCTCCAATCCACCTCTTGCCACCACCGATTATATCCATTTCACTCCAAAGGGAGCCAACCTTATGACCGAGATGTTTTGTAATTCCCTGATGCTTGAGTATAGCAGGTATCAAAAACATAAAATAAGCAAGCAGTAACTATGTCATGGCTTACCGACATATTCCTGTTTAACCCCGAGAAACCGCTGATCTTTACACAGCTCTATTTTTGGGTATTCTATGCGGTGGTGCTGCTTATCTATTCATTTATATATAAGGAACGTGCACTGCGCAATGCTTTCTTGTTTGCGGCTAGCCTTTTCTTCTATTGGAAAACATCCGGTCTGTTTTTCCTGATCCTGATATTCTCCACATTTGCCAATTACTATATCGGCAATATGATTCACACAGCCGGGAAGAAGAATATGCGCAAATTTGGGGTCTTCCTCAGCGTGTTTGTCAATCTGCTTTTACTCTCCTATTTTAAATATGCTTATCTCTTTGTAGATACTGTAAATGCCATTTTCAATACAAATTTAGAAGTGGTGAATCACCTGTCCAGCTGGTCAAATAACCTAACAGGAACCCATTTCGATATATCAGTTATCCTGCTTCCTGTGGGTATTTCGTTTTACACCTTTCAGATCATGTCCTATACCATCGATCTTTATCGGAAAAAGGTCGATCCCGTTAAAAATATGCTGGACTTTGGATTTTATGTTTCCTTCTTCCCTCAGCTCGTAGCAGGACCCATTGTAAGAGCCTCGGAATTCATCCCCCAGCTGTACAAGAGATACAGTCTCTCAATGGAGGAGTTTGGTTTTGCCATGTTTATCATTATGAAGGGCTTGTTTAAAAAGATGTTTATCGGCGATTATATTGCTGTTAATTTTATTGACCGGATTTTTGCCAACCCTTCGGGATTCTCCGGATTTGAAAATCTAATGGCACTTTATGGCTATTCCCTTCAGGTATATGTCGATTTTTCGGGCTATACCGATATTGCTATCGGTGTTGCATTGCTGCTTGGGTTCAGACTGCCCCGTAATTTCAACTCTCCGTATAAAGCCACCAATATTGGAAATTTCTGGAAGCGCTGGCATATTTCCCTTTCATCATGGCTGAAGGATTATCTGTACATACCACTGGGTGGTAATCGCAAGGGAAGGATCATGACCGACGTGAATCTGATGCTAACCATGTTGCTTGGTGGATTATGGCATGGCGCGAGCTGGCAATTTCTTATCTGGGGAGGGATCAACGGACTGGGTCTGGTGGTATATAAGATGTGGAGGAAGGTAAGTCCCTACGAAAATAGTAAGCATTGGGCTGTTCGCATCTGGAAGATATTCCTGACTTTTCAGTTCATTACTTTTACAAGAATCTGGTTCCGCGCTGATTCAATGGAGCATGTCAATGATTTCTTTTATCAGGTAGCACACTCCTTTAATGGATCAATAATTCCACAGGTGCTCTGGTCGTATAAGTGGGTGTTCATTGTGATGGCCATAGGGTATTTTACACACTGGGTTTCCAATAAATGGAAAAATGCGCTGTTGGATTGGTATATCAAAACGCCGCTGTGGGCAAAATTAGGGATCGCCGTAGTAGTGATCTTTGTGATTTACCAATCGTGGAGTGCAGATTTGCAACCGTTTATTTATTTTCAGTTTTAACCCCTATTCAGGGCTTACCGCTTCTTTATTTTTATATCCATCCCTGTATCGCCACCAAACTTATTCAGCCGGTACTTGAGTGACAGCATGAAATATCTTCCGATAATATTTGATGTTGTTTCCTGCAGGTAGTTCATCTCACTTAGCCTGGTAATTCCTGTATTCCTGTTCAGAAGATCATGTGCAGCCAGTGTAAATGATGCCCTGTTGTTTTTCAGGAAGAAGTAAGTAATTTCTGCACCAAGAAGAGGAATTAGCTGTGCCTCATCAAAACTATGAGCCGTGTAATTTGTGACATCAGCCGTAAAGAAGAAATTGATCTTGTCATTTGGCAAGTATGCAATCTCGCCAAACCACGACATATCAAAATAGACATTGTTCAATGATTCCTGGATAGAGTACCTGGCATCTGTCAGGGATATTCCTACACCGGTATTGATGTCCCACTTCTCCTTTTTCCTGTTGTCGAAAGATAGCGAAGCTTTGTGACCAATATTTGTAATTTCATTCTCCACGTCATTTACAATATTGATACCCCTGTTATAGCTCTCCTGAAAATTGATATTTGTCTTGATCCCAAGTGCACGAATCGGTGTTGAGAAATCGATGTTCCCATATGCTGAGAAATCTGAGTCAACATTTATGAGCCTTATCTCTTGTGCAAGGTTATCAAACACAGTCCTTGAATAATTGATCTTATCCTTGGTGTAATTTACCTTTACACTCGTTAACAAACTTGTAAATGAAAACTGATCAAATACCCACCAATTAGCTGATAATGAATGTGTAAATTCAGGACTTAAATTCTCATTTCCATAGAATAATGAAAGGGGATTAAAGTTATTTACAATGGGAAGTAGTTGGTTTGCTGTGGGTAGATTGGTTACCGAGGAGTACCTGACCATCAGTCTTCGACCGGTTTTGTATCTGTATTCCCATGATAAGCGGGGTTGAAAATACCGGTATTCTTTGTCCAGAGGTGTCTCAGAATTCAGTGTAGTACTATATTGCCCCATGTTATAATCAACAGCAAGAGAGAGTGTTGATTTTTCCATGTTTCTTTTTAAGGTTATCCCGGGCCTGAACCATGTATTGGTTTTTTCAAAATCAGGACTCAATGAATCAATGGGTATTTCAAGCGCATCAAGTGCACCCTGAGTTCTGTTCAGTATTTCGTTTGAATTTCCTGCTCTCAGCGCCAGATCCAGGTAGAATGCCCCAAACAACTTTTGTGTTAGTGACAGACTGGCTGAGTAGTTAGATGCAATATTAGAGTTGTCCTGGAACTGATTGATAATCTCAAGAATATCCGGATTATAGAAATTGGTCTGGTTTTCAAAATCTGTTTCAGAGTTGCTCGATGAATAGGATCCAATACCGGATAATTTCAGGATCGTACTTCCTTCATTTATTTTTTTCAGATATGTTCCGCTGACATTACCGGATAAGCGATCTGAAAGATCTGTACTGTTTCGATACGAGTCATTTATCAGATTATTATTCTGGTAGCTGCTTAAGCTGGAAGTGAGAGGGATATATCCTGTATTGAAAGAAGCACCTCCATTGATAATGATGTTATTTGTCTCCCGGAAAAGATACCTTACCCCAAAATTCAAATTGTGAGCAGTATCGTGCTGGACTTGTTCAGAATATTCATCCTGAAAGAATTCATCATTTTGTCTGTAACTGGTAGTTTTTGTGGTTTGATTCAACTCTCTCCTTGTTCCACTTCCCAGATAGCTAATAAAAAACCGCTGGTATTTAGATTTCGAATAAGAGTAGTTCAATCCCCCTGCTCCCGAAGAGGAATATCCGCTTATCGTCTCCCCGAAATTTATTGGAAAACTATTGCCGTCAGACATTGGTCCGCCTTTTCCATGACTGATATTTGCTATTCCACCTGAAAAACTAATATAATCACCAATTGAGAATCCAAATTTATTAACATTGTTTAGCATGCCCAGGGCTGCAATCTGAGATTTCTCAGTGAATTTGTAAACCTTGCCACTGGCATCATAATGTGATTCTGTTCCATATCCTGCCACTACTTCTCCAAAAACGCCATCCTTGTTTTCGGCATTTAAAACCAGGTTAATAGTTTGATTTCTTGTACCATCATCAATCCCTGTGAACTCTGCCTCTTCAGTCTTTTTATTGTATAACTGAACCTTATCCAAGGCATTAGCAGGTAAATTTTTTGTTGCCACCTTTGGGTCATTGCTAAAAAACTCCTTCCCATCGACCAGCACTGTTGTGACATCTTCACCCAGCGCCTTGATATTTCCCGCACGGTCAACCTCTATGCCTGGTAGCTTTTTCAGAAGCTCTTCAACATTAGCATCCGGTGATGTTTTAAAAGCCTTCGCATCATATTCAATGGTGTCCTGATCGAACTTCAGAGGAATTCTCTCACCGGTAATCTGAACTGCATCCATAGATACCGGGCTTGGCATCAACTCAATTTTCCCAAGATTACCCTTGTTCTGAGCAGGGATACTTATATCCATATAAAAGGAATTGTAACCAATGTAGGCAGACTGCAGGAGGTAATCCCCTTTCTTTATGCCTTTAATTTCGAAATTCCCTGATGTACCGGTAATGCTGAAATATTGCATGGTAGAGTCAACAGGATTGAGCAATACAACAGTTGAGGAGGGCAGGGGAGTTCCGGTTTCGTCGAGTATTTCCCCGCTAATAGTATTTGATTGTGAATACGCTGACAGAGTAAAAACAAGTAGAAAAAAGGATATTATTGTTCTCATAATCTATCTGTGCATTCTAATAATATGAACTCCACTGCCGGGTGTGACACCTTCACCATATTCAATACCCATCTCTTTTAACTTCTCAGCCACAATTTCATCATACTCCTCCTGGCTGACTTTTTTGCCTTCTTTGGGCTGTTTGAGAGTTCCCTTCTCAGGAGTATCCAAACTGATGGATTGAGCAGTAAATACCATTGAACTATCGTCAATAATCACTTCCAGCACAAGTCCCGGTAAATTGCAATACAATGCAGGACCACTCTGAATTGGAATGGATGGAGCAAACCATGCCTTTGTAACGACTCCTGCAGTATCCACTGAAGTGGCTTCCATGCAAGGATAATCAAGAACCATTTTCTGATTCCCTGTAATTTTCCAGGCTGTCTCCGGCATCTCTCTTTTAATCAGGAACATTCTGGTCATAAATTCCCGCTGTTCCACGATCGCTTTTTTCTTCAGATCAATGAATACTTTGTTATCCGGTGCATTCATTCCCATTCCCATTCTCATTCCTCTTCCACCACCATTAAAGCCGGACATATCACCGTTACTCACAGTTTTTGATTTCTCATACAGTGAAGCTTCCTGATTGAAGTAGAGTAGTTTTGTTGATCTTCTTTCTGTTGGCATGTCTTTCATCATTGCTTTCATCTCACCCTCAAGCTCGATCTCAATCTTCATTACCTCCTCATACTCAACAGTTCCCGTTTGAACTTGACCATAAGTCACAAGTAGTCCGGCAAGCGGTAGCAGTACTCCAAAAAGTAGTATTCTTTTCATATTGTATTGTTTATTATATTCAATCTGTTTTAACAAAGCCAAAAATAGAAAATCAAGCAGATATTCTGATCCAAATGGATGCCAAAAATTGTTAAATAATGTTAATTCTTCAATGCGACAATGCGACAATGCGACAATGTGACAATGCGACAATGCGACAATGCAACAATGCGACAATGCGACAATGCAACAATGCAACAATGCAACAATGAGCGCACTCAAAACTTTTGTATATCTTTGGTGTCGATAAAAAAACAGATATATTATTCATATGCCCGGTAGAAAATTTACAAGCCTGTTTACCCTGTCCGAATTACCTAAGCTGGCCATCCTGTTTATTGCTTTATTTTACCTGGGATCAGACCTTGCGCATCATAAATGGACCAAGGATACTCCCACGCGTGGAGTTATAAATGCTGATAAAATATCCTATTACGCCTATCTTCCGGCTACTTTTATTTATGGTGATTTAACATTGAATTTTCTTGATAATCCGCCTGAAGGATTTAAGAACGACCATAAATTCTGGTACAGTAAGGTGGAGAACGGAAACAAACTGATCATTACATCGCTTGGTCTTTCTGTGCTCTACAGTCCGTTTTTTTTCATGGCTCATGCCCTGGCGCCTCTTTTTAATCAAGCTCAGGATGGATATAGCTCCATCTATCAGTTTTTTCTCATATTTAGTGCCTTTGTATATGTATTACTGGGTTTTATTATTCTGAAGAATTTTCTGAAACGATATTTCAAACCTATTGTCGTTGCAGCCATACTGATTACGATTGCACTTGGGACAAACCTTTACTACTATGCTACAGATGAGGGGGCAATGTCTCATTCGTATAACTTTTTCTTGCTGACAGCTTTTATGTGGATGGTACCCTGGTGGTATAAGAAGCCGGGAATTTTACGTGCCCTGGCTATTGGCGGACTATTGGGATTTATTGCATTGGTTCGGCCAACAAATATCCTGGTTTTCTTTGTCCTGCTGCTATGGGATGTGAAGAGCCTTAAAGATTTTGGTCAGCGAATTCTTTTCTATCTGGTAAAATCTCCCCTGGTAATAATTATGTTGCTTGCGTTTATTGCTGCGTGGATGCCTCAACTTTTATATTGGAAAGCAATTACCGGACATTATCTCTATTTTTCTTATGGTGCCGAGGGAGGTGCTTTTTATTTCCTTCACCCGAATATTATTGAAGGCTTATTCAGTTACCGCAAAGGTTGGTTTCTCTATACCCCAATTATGCTAATCGCAGTGCTGGGTATTATCTTGCTCAGGAAAAGAATTCCGGAGATATTCTTGCCTCTTCTGGTGCTAACAATAACTATGATTTATGTTCAAAGTTCGTGGTGGTCATGGTGGTTTGGAGGCGGGTTTGGATTAAGGGCATATATTGATATATATGGACTAATGGCAATTCCCCTGGCTGCTGTATTGGAATATTCTATTAACAATCGCAGGAAACTTGTACGCCGTGCAATACCTTCCATAATTGGATTTTTGATAGTGTTTCAACTGTTTCAACACTGGCAATACAGGAAGAATTTTATTCATTACGTTGGGATGCACAAAGAACTTTATTGGAAATCATTTATGAAATTTAAGCGTCCCTCAGATTATTGGTCCTCCTTGTCAAATCCTGATCACCTCCTTGCCAGAAAAAGTATATATGTCTATTACTATGCTGGTGATGATTATGCTGAATTAAAGGCCATGGAAGAGACAGATGGGCTTCAGTCTGTTGAGGATATGATCAGAACTGATAAGAAATTGCTCCGTGAAGTAAGTCGTTATGGCAAGAGATCTGAAATTTCTGATGAGGAAGCAGTTTCAGAAGTGGCAGAAAGAATGTACTTTCATATGATAAACGATTAGATAAATGCTGAAAAATAAAACAATCGCGGTGGTTGTACCCGCCTACAATGAAGAGACACAGATCGGAATGGTTATTGAAACCATGCCGGATTATGTAGACCGTATAGTGATTGTTAATGATGCTTCCCCCGACAAGACACTGGAAGTAGTGAAGCAATACCTGCAAAAAGAGGAAGGAAAATTCTCTAACGAAAATATCGGGCCATTGAAGATCGTAAAAACCCTGTACAACGAAGCAGATATTTATCTGGAGGAGCTTGACAGAAAGGAGATCGATAAATTTGTCCCCTCAGAAATAATCAATGAAAATCCGGCTAATGACAGGATTATCCTGATCAACCAGTTGAAAAATGGGGGAGTGGGTTCTGCTATTGCACGGGGTTATAAGTGGTGCAAGGACAACAATATAGATTGCACAGCTGTCATGGCTGGCGATGGACAGATGGATCCGGGTGAACTTGCGGATATCTGTGGTCCGGTTGTGGAAGAGGGAATTGACTATGTAAAGGGTAATCGCTTGATCCATCGCAGTGCTAAATATCTTATTCCGCGAACCAGATATTTTGGAAATTCAGTACTCTCTATTCTTACAAAAGTGGCTTCAGGTTATTGGAGGGTTTCTGATACACAGACTGGCTACACTGCTATTTCATTGGATGCACTCAAAAAGATTGAGATACCTGCTATCTATAAGAAGTATGGAATGCCAAATGATATGCTGGTGAAACTTAACATAGCAAAATGTACGCTTAAAGAGGTGGAAATAAAGCCTATATATCGTGTGGGTGAAAATTCCAAAATGAAGATATTCCATTTGATTCCAAGGGTTTCATGGCTCTTGTTCAAGTCTTTTTATAAGCGAATATGGATCCGTTATTTTAAACGTGATTTTCATCCGCTGTTTCTATTGTACTGGCTTTCAATGATCATGTTTGCAGCATCAATTCCTTTTTTGGTTGAGATACTTTTAAACCTGTTTGTATCTGGTCCGGCAACGCCAAATAGCATTTTATTGATTTATATATTTTTGGTATTCTCCGGATTCCAGTCTCTGCTGTTTGCCATGTGGATGGATATTCAGGATAACGACAGACTACAGAATTAAACAGGTCTACTATGGTTTTTTCCAGTACAATCTTCCTTGTATATTTTCTGCCTGTTTTTCTTCTGCTATACTACCTGACTCCCAAAAAGTTAAAGAATTACACGCTGCTTATATTCAGTCTGGCATTTTATGCATGGGGTGCACCAAAATTTGTATTTATCCTGGTGGGCTCAACCATAGTGACTTTCTATCTTGTGAGAACGATGTCAATGGCAAAAGAGGAGAAACGAAGGAAGATGTTTCTGGTTTTTGCCCTATCGCTAAATATTGGTGTACTGCTCTATTTTAAGTACGCCAATTTCTTTGTGGAAAATTTCAATGACCTGATTGTAAAGATGGGAGGAGAATCTAGTCCATGGACTGCTGTTGTGCTCCCCATAGGTATTTCCTTTTTTACATTTCAATGTCTCTCTTATTGTCTGGATGTATACCGAAAGGTACGGGCTCCACTCGAAAAAGCTACTGACTTCCTTCTATATATTGTCATGTTTCCCCAACTGATTGCTGGTCCAATTGTAAGATTTAATACAATTGCTGATCAGATTACCAATAGGGAAGCTAAGGGTTCAGATCGCATAAGCGGATTTTACAGGTTTGTAATTGGTCTGGCAAAAAAGGTATTGATTGCGAATGTCATGGGACACCAGGCTGATATTATCATGGCGATGGATCCCGGTTCCATGAGCAGTACATTTGCATGGATTGGTTTGCTGGCTTATAGTTTTCAAATCTATTTTGATTTTGCAGGATATTCCGATATGGCTATTGGGATTGGCAGAATGCTTGGTTTCACTTTCCCTGAGAACTTCAATAACCCTTATGTTTCAACCAGTATTACTGAGTTCTGGCGCCGCTGGCACATGACACTTAGCTCCTGGATGCGTGATTATCTTTATATTCCTTTGGGTGGCAGCAGAGTAAAAACAAAAGGGCGACTCTTCTTTAATCTCTGGGTGGTATTTCTCATATCAGGCCTATGGCATGGCGCCTCATGGAACTTTGTAATCTGGGGTGCCTATCATGGTTTGTTCCTTGTACTTGATCGCCTGTTTCTTAAAAAACTGCTGGATAAAATTGGCAAGGTCCCTGCCACAATTTTTACATTTTTGGTGGCCATACTGGGGTGGGTAGTATTTCGGCTTGACACATTCCCGGAGGCGATGGAATATTATAAAAGATTGTTTGCCTTCGATTTTGGAGCATTCCCATTGGAGAGTTACAGGCAATTTATCATTGGTCTTCCCTTTGCGATTTTCTTCTCCTTTATTACCATTTTTAAATTTGGAAGAAGATGGGAGCAGAAAGTTTATTTTGAGTCATATACAAAACAGAGATATATCTGGATGGGAGCAATTGTTATTCTCCTGTTTTTCTTGTCCCTTGGATCTATTACGAGCACAGGTTTTAATCCGTTTATATACTTTAGGTTTTAAATATGGAGAGGAAACTACACATATGGTCGTGGATCCTGGTTGGCGCATTATTGCTTCCGCTGTTTCAGCAGGTAACCGGGCTGGTTCATACCAGAAAGCTTAAAGGTGCAGTCAAGATAGCCGAAGTGCCAGAGTTTTCAAAAGATGATTGGTTTAGTGTGGCATATCAACCGGCAGCTGAAAAAGCACTCAACGACAGGTTTGGATTCAGAGCTGTATTTGTACGCGTCAATAACCAGCTGGCATTTACACTTTATAGAAAAGCACTGGCAAGTGGAGTGGTGATTGGAAAGAAGAATTACCTCTATGAATCAAATTATATCAAAGCGTACTACGGTACAGATTTTCTGGGCGATTCTGTGATAAGTGAAAAAGTAAGGAAGCTTAAGGTGATTCAAGATAGTTTAGCTGAAAAAGGAACAAAGCTCTTGCTCGCATTTGCAGCTGGAAAAGGATCATACTATCCTGATTTTTTCCCGGATCGATACCATACAGAGAAGGGGCCAACGAACATAGAAACCTATGTTAAGTTTTGTCAGGAAGCAGGCCTTAATTATATTGATTTTAATTCATGGTTCCTTGAAATGAAGGACACATCCAGATATTGCCTTTATCCAAGAACCGGTGTCCACTGGAGTTACTATGGGATGGTTCTGGTCGTAGATTCACTTATCAGGTACACTGAAGAATTGACCGGAAAAGATATGCCTGAATTTGAATGGGGGAATATAAAGGTGAGTCGTAAATACAGAAGTTCCGATAGGGATATCGAAGATGGAATGAACATTCTGTTCAGGGTCAACTATGATAAACTTGCCTACCCTGAAATTCACTATCCTGAGGACGAATCCGATTCAGTTAAATCAATTGTCATTGCTGACAGTTTCTACTGGGGATTGCACAACCTCGGAATCAGTAATCGGGCTTTTCATGAAGGGGAGTTCTGGTATTACTATAATCGTATTATGGCAAATCATTTAGAAGAAGCAATCTTAGTCGAAGAGATTGATGTACTTCCCAAACTTATTGAAAGTGATGTGATAATCCTAATGGCAACTGAAGCCACGATGGATCGATTTCCTTTTGGTTTTATTGAAGATGTTTATGCGCTTATTCAGGAGTGATGTTAATCCTTTTTATTGATGAGTCTGATAAGCAGTGACAGCAGAAAGATAAAAACTTCCCCCCCTATAAACCACAGCCTGTTCATAAACGAAATAGTCGTTGCTGTTTCAATATCCAGTCCTGCAAGAGTCAGGTAGCCAACAATCATCCCCTCTCTTACACCCAAACCACCGGGAAGTATTATAGCCAGGACACCAAAACTTACGCTCAGTGGAAATGCAAAGGCCATTACTGGTAGAAGATCATCTGAAAAAGCCAACATAAACAGGTAAAATCCAAGGGTCCAGAAGAGCCAGATCAGCGAGGTTGAGAGAATAATGGGTAGGGATTTTCTAAAACTAATAACCGGTAATTCAAGCTCTTTCTTAAATAACCTCTTAAAAATACCGAGTATAAATCTGTGAAACGGAGCTGAAAACAGAACCAACGACAGCAAAACGATGATTGCTGTAAGAAGTATCGATATCCATTCAAATTTGTAGAATATAAATGTGGGTATAGCGCTGATCATTAATCCTGCCCAAATATATATCAACTGCTCCTTCATAGAAACAAAAGAGTAGTTTTTCATCTCCTCCTTTCCCCTGGCAATATAGCTTGCTCTGCCAAGGATCACCCATATCTTCCCGGGAATATATTTTGCAAAGATGGCCTGTCCGTGTGAAACAATGGCGTCCTTGTGAGATATCTTTTTACCATGCGATTTTAGGGCCACCTGCCAGCTAATGGTGCTCGCATAGAATCCGGCAAAAACAAAGAGCACTGAAATGATTAGCCAGCTTAGAGATGGAATCTCAGGTATGATCAAATCCTGCTTTATCAGATAGACAAACAGGAAGATGAAAGAGATAAATATCAGAATATTGAATAGTTTCTTCATGGAAAAAATTTCATGCTAAAAGTAAGGAATCCAAGCGGAATATCAATCTGACATTTAGGAAAATGAAAATTGCTACCCCGTCTGATTGTATTAATTTTTAATGAAGGAGTTGTACTTGAAGCCATAACTATAAAACCGGATAGAGGATAAAAAGAGAGGAATTCCCATAGTTATATATAGAAGTGGTAAGTACTCCTCAGGAATTACTCCTGATTTTCTAAGTAAAATTCCTGAAGTGATCATTACCCCCATCATTGCATAACTGGAGAAGCTGAAAAATGAAAAAAGGCAGGGATAATCGTGTTTGATTCCTAAAATTCTCCTTGTATGTTTCAGGGATATTTTTGAAAATAGCAATACGTAGAATGTCATTCCTCCAGCTATACTTATCACCGACTCCCACCAAAAAAGCTGCATATTTTCAATTAGCAACGATATCCCTTTAAACAGAAGCATCCCCCCTGCAAATGTCCACATGCCTGCTGCAATAAACAAGAGGTAGCGCTTTGGAAGTTTTGGTTTTATAGTCTCAATAAAGCCCATGTTATTCTTGTCTAAAATATGTCTTCACAAATTAAGAATTATTTTCCAATTGCAACGAGAGAGTGTTGTGTTCTGAAAAACAGCATGTTGTCTGAAATAGCTGGTGAGGCCATAATGGGATCGTCCATGCTATTTTCGGCAATAATCTCAAATTCCGGTCCGGCTTTCACAACGAATACATTTCCCTGTTCAGTCGAATAATATAGTTTTCCGTTGGATGCTACTCCTGATGCTGTCAGCCCCCTGGTATCCGGTAACTTTTCAGTATATATTCTTTCCCCCGTCCTTGCATCGAAGCACATCAGCTGACTATTCATTCGCATGTTATACATGTAATCTCCATAAATCACATTGGTAGGATTATATGCTCCACCTCGTTTAATACTCCAGACTATATTCTCATTTGTTGTACTGTCTTTGTCCAGGGTGATGTCTCCCTTTGCTTCTGGTTTAATAGCAAATATCGGGGAATAGCGACCGTGTGCATTGTGTATATAAATCAGTCCGTGAGCAAAAAGGGGAGTAGGCACCGGCGCATCACCTCCGCCACTCATTTTCCAGATCTCTTCCCCTGTATCAAAATCATAGGCACCCATGTGTTTGAATCCATTGACAATGATCTGCCGATATCCATTTTCATTATAGAAATTTGGTGTGCTCCAGGTGGAAATCTCATCCCTGGGCGTATTCCAGATTTCCTCACCTGTTTCAATATCCAGCGCAGCGATATAAGGATCGCCCAAAAAATCACATTGAATAATTATCCTGTCCTCATGCACTATTGGTGAACTGGCAAAACCCCACTCCACATCAGGATCAGTAAACGGACCGGCATTCATTTTGTCAAAGTCTTTTTCCCATATTAGCTTGCCTTTCATGTCATAGCAGAATAGTCCGTTTGAACCAAAAAATGCCACCACATATAAGCCATTTGTTGCCGGAGTGGGATTGGCATGTGAAGATTTTGTGTGACGTTTCGTACTGGGTACACCCTTGTAGGCCAGCTGTTCCCATAGGATTTCCCCTGAGTTTTTATCAATACAGTATAATTTTAACTCATGGATAGATTCATCACTATCCTCATCTATATCTCCATATAAACCAATTTTCAGATTATTGGTTCCCGCGCTGCTTATTGCTGTGGTAAGAAATAATTTATCTTCCCAAATAACAGGACAGGAGTGACCCAGTCCGGGAATGTCAATATCCCATTTTATATTTTCTCCTGTTTCTCTATTCCAGGTATCAGGGAGATTAGTGGTTTCAATAATTCCTGATGCAAATGGTCCGCGGAATTGTGGCCATTGCTCCATGTAATCGACTTGTTCGTGTGTGCAATTTAAATTAACGAGTAATATCAAGGACAAGAGTAGGAGAAGTTTGGGTTTCATAGCGTTGGTTTTAGATATTCCAGTTACTTGATTGTTTAGCACTTAATTCTGAGATATTTAATTTTAAAATGGCGACAGCATCAATCTGTTTCTTTTCAAAATTTAGATCTCCTTCTGCACCATTACTTCGCATAATGATCTCCAGTCCTCTCTTTTTCTGGTCGAATTCATTCAATATTTCCACCTCTCCATATCCAACGATCGACCTGTATCGTGTTGCCCATTTACAGGCTTTTTCTGCTTTTAGTAGTTCGGCTGTATGCTCAACTTCAAAGCAGACACTGCCGTTCACCTTCAGCAGATCAATTTTCTTTCCTTCGGGTGCGCAATGAATATAAATAGTGTTTATTTCATATCCATAATTGAAGGGGAGGATATATGGTTTGTCTCCATCCATCATGGCAATTCTGCAAATCTCAGAATCAGAAAGTATCTCCTCAATGATCTTTGGGTCTTTAATTTCCTGGTTAAACTTTCTCATGACTTGAAGATAAGATTTTTTCTTCACTCATACCGCTTCAACTCTGCCACCGTCTTATTCATATCCCTTTCCAGTTCAAGTACATTATCCATGCTTTCATAATAAACTGTAAGCTCGAGGATATAATCAATCAGGTTGATTTCGCCTTTATCAAGCGCAATCTGTAACAAGGCAGTGTTATCATACTCCAATAAATTTGTACGGTAATCAATTGCGTTTATTTGCATTGAAACAGCTTTGGAATGTAATATCTTCAGCTGATTATAAAATTGAAGTTTGTTATCTGCCTCTATCCCTTCAATTGCCATTGAACTGGCCTTTGCATATTTCACCTCATTCTTATTCTCCCATAAGGGTATCGATAATCCTACAGTGATACCCCGATATTCCTGTCCGATGACTTTTTCACTCATATAGCCTGCATTAATCTTTGGCAAAGCTTTTGCACTGCTCAGTTTCTCCTGTTTTTGGCTCAGATCGATCTCCTGCTTCAGCCAATTCAGTATTGGATTGTTCTGTTCTGCTTCGACATACCATTCTTCAAAATCAGTTGGTATGGAGAGAGATTCATACTTATTTGTCGTGAAAAATATCGGATTACCTCCATTGAGTCTTGTTAATTCTGAAGAAGATGCATTTTTATTAATTTCAGTCAACTCAAGCTCTTTCCTGGTATTCAGCAAGTAAATTTGCGCCTTATTGTGCTCCAGAATACTGACATCCCCAATATCTAACTTCGTTTTATAGGAGCTTGCGATACGCTCTGCATGAGACATCCTGAGCATTTGTTCCTGCTCCAGGGCATTCAGATAAATGAGATCATATAAAAGAAGCCGGGTCTGGAGCATCAATTCTTTATGCTGTTTCAGGTACTCCAGCTCAACTTGTTCATTCCGAATCCGGGAAATTTGATTTTGATATTTATATGTAGTCGGAAAATCAAATGTCTGCATAAATGTCACACCTGTTCGATTCCCGATTATCGTTGGACTGCCCCAGAGATAGTTAAATCCAATTTCCGGATTTTGAGGATAGAGTCCTGTAAGATTGCCGGTCTTCTCAGCATCTGCACTTAAGCGCAAAGCAGAAAGGGTAGTATTGTTTTGCTCAACCTCCACCAAAATATCTTTGATGCTATTTTGTGAATTGAGGCTGAAACTAATCCCAAAAAGGGCGACGAGACCTATTATTACTTGCTTCATATTTTCTCAGTTTTTAGACTAACCCGGTTCTTCATTGAACTATAGATAATTGGCACAATAAAAATATTGAGCAGTGTTGATGTGAGCAGACCTCCAAGGATAACTTTGGCCATGGGACTTTGAATTTCATTGCCCGACAGATCTCCTTGTAGCGCTAGCGGAATTAATGCAAGCGCAGCTGTCAGTGCAGTCATCAATATAGCATTTAGCCTATCCGAGGAGCCTTTTATTACTACATCGGAGGCGGAAACCCCCTGCTTTTGTAATCGCTGATAGTTTGAAATCAGAAGAATACCGTTTCGGGTTGCAATGCCAAACAGGGTGATAAATCCTATGATAGCCGGGATACTCAGAACTCCGGAGGTGAAATAGATTGAAAATACTCCCCCAATAAGTGCCAGTGGTAAATTAATTAGTATGATACCTGCCAGTTTGAAATCCCGGAATTCCTGGAATAGCAAAAGGAAGATAATCAGAAGTGCCAAAATGGAGGTAAGCATGAGCGTGCGTGATGCTTTTTGTTCACTTTCAAATTGACCGCCATATTCAATTCTGTATCCTTCAGGCAGGACAATATCACTATCTACATGGTCCTTGATTGCTTCAACAACACCCCTTAAATCCCCGCCGGCAACATTTGCTGAAACAACAATTTTGCGTTGTACATTTTCCCTGCTGATAGAACTTGGTCCGGAAACTGAAACGATGTCTGCTACCTGCTCCAGTGGGACCTTTTTTCCATCATATGTATCAATGAGGGCAGCGCGCATTCCATCAATTGTTTGGGTATAATCATTGTTTAGTTTCAAAACAAGATCAAATTTTTGCTGACCTTCATATATGTCAGCAATTCGTTCACTTCCAAAGGAGATATTTACAAATTCATTGAACTGATCAACTGTGATTCCATAATTTGCCATCATCTCTCTGTTCGCACGAATCTGAATTTGTGCTATCTCAATTTGCTGATCTACATTCACATCCACCAGACCTTCAATATCAATAATGGAACTTTTTATCTGATTCCCAATAGTAAACATCTTGTTCAGGTTGGTGCCGAAAATTTTGATGGCAATATTGGCTCTTGTTCCTGAGAGCATGTGGTCAATCCTGTGTCCAAGGGGTTGCCCAACCGTGAATGCAATTCCAGTTACATGAGCGAGTGTTTCACGTACATCGGTCAGGAATTCAGCCTGATCGCGCTCCGATAGTGTGAAATTGACATCGATCTCAGCACTATTACTTGTTTGGGAATGTTCATCCAGTTCACCTCTTCCTGTTCTTCTTGCTGTACTTTCAACCTCAGGAATATTCAGTAATTCAGTCTCAACAAGGTTTCCAATTCGATTGGTTTCTTCAAGAGAAGTTCCGGGTTGGGTAATGGTCGAAATTGTTAGTGAACCTTCGTTGAATTCAGGTAGAAAACTGCGTCCCAGTGTTGAGAATGCCAGCAAGGCCAACACAAATATCCCGGCCACAGGAATTAGTATTGCCTTCTTGTGCTTCAATGACCAGTTGAGCGATTTCCCATAGTAAAAAGTCAGCTTTCGCACCAGCCATTTCTCTTTTTCATTTCTCAAGAGATATTTTTCATTGCTGAGTAGCATCTTCGCCAATAGTGGTGTCAGGGTCATGGCCACAACCAGGGAGGCAAACAGCGATACGATAAATGAAATTCCCAGTGGTTTCAACATTCGTCCTTCCATTCCTGAAAGGAAAAACAGTGGCAGGAATGATACGATGATAATTAGCGTGGCATTAAAAATAGAGGATCTGATCTCCTTAGATGCTTCAAATACAACTGTGAATGAAGTCTCTCTCTCTTCAATTGGTTTTAGCCGGTTTTGTCGCAATCGTTTATATACATTTTCCACATCGATGATGGCATCATCAACCAGAGACCCGATCGCAATTGCCATCCCACCTAAGCTCATAGTATTGATATTTAATCCCATAAGCTTCATAACTATGATAGCGCTAAGTAGTGAAAGGGGAATAGCGATCAGTGAAATAATGGTTGTCCGGAAACTCCCCAGGAAAATAAACAAGATGACCATGACGAATATTCCACCCTCGATCAGTGCTCTTTGAACATTGTTAACTGATGTTTCGATAAAATCGGCCTGGCGGAATATCCTTGTGTCCAGCCTGACATCAGGGGGTAATGTAAGTTGTAGTGCCGTAAGATTGTCTTCAATATCTTTGGTCACCTCCAGCGTGTTTGTATTGGGTTGTTTTGATACAGAAATAATGATGGCTGGTTCGGCATTTCTGGATGCATAGCCATATTTCACTGCACTTCCTATTTCCACTTCTGCTACATCTCTTATCCTGACCGGCTTTCCATTTCTCGATTTGATATATGAATTCCCAAGATCCTCAAGATTTGATGTCCTGGCAATTCCACGTACTACATATTCATTGCCATACTGCCTTATAACAGCTCCTGTAGAATTCTGACTTATACCTTCACAGATTTCAGCCAGCTCAAACATGGAGACCTCGTAAAAATTTAATTTCCGGGGATCGGCAAGCACATGGTATTGTTTGTAATCACCACCAATGATGGTCACCTGTGAAACTCCGCCAGTTGCCAGAATTAAGGGTTTGACATTCCATTCTGCTATGGTTCTGAGTTCCATTGCCGTGGTACTATCGGCTTGCATTCCAATGAAAAATATCTCACCCATAACGCTCGACTGAGGAGCCAGCATTGGTTGTCCTATGCCAATGGGCATCTGTGATGTTACATTGATCAGTTTCTCACTTACAATCTGTCTGGCTCTGAATATGTCTGTTCCCCAGTCAAATTCCACCCATACAAAGGAGTATCCCTGTGCGGAGGAGGAGCGAACCCGTCTAACATCTGTTGCTCCGTTTACAGCTGTTTCAATAGGATAGGTAACCATGCGTTCAACCTCTTCTGAAGCCATGCCATGTGCATCGGTCATCACCACAACAGTGGGTGCTGTAAGGTCAGGGAATACATCGACATCCATATTCCTGGCAGTCTGCAGCCCAACAATTATGAGTGCTACTGAGAAGAATAAAATGAAATATTTATTCTTCAGTGAAAATTTTATGAGATTATTTAACATTGTATTTCGATTTAACCCTCATTCGCGTTCCGTGTTGGTGGACGCGAAAAAGATTTAGTTTAATTTCATTTAATGCACGTGACCGGAATGAGCATCAAGTGTCCCTGTTGTCTGAGCCAGTTTAATCATAATAGCTCCCCTGCTAACAACTCGCTCACCTTCAATAATTCCCTCAATAATTTCTGATTTCAGACCATCTGTTGATCCGATTTTGACGCCTTGTTTTTCAAATAGCTCAGGCGTAATCTGTATATAAACAAAGAAATTACCCTGTTCCTCCAATAGAGCAGAGTTTGGTATTGTTAAAGCTTTTGATTTGCTAACTGTTTTTAAGTAGAGCTCAACAAAACCACCAGGGATAAAAGTTCCCCTGTTCTCTATCTGAAGATGGACAGGAATTAAATAGTTGTCCTCATTGGCTGATTTACCATAAGAGAGCACCTTGCCATTCAGTTCACTGAGCTCATAGGTCTTGTTATCGTGCAGGGTTCTGATATTTGCATCCTTGATCAGACCGAGAATTGGAGCGTACTTTTGTCGGACATCTGCATGCAAGAGGAGTGTTTTGTTCTGAGATATACTCACTATTGGCTCTCCAACTTCCACAAACTGACCATTTTGAATAAACACTTGCTTAATAAAACCATTCATTGGACTGGAGATCATCTGTCCGGATGCATTAAAGTTAAGCCTGAGGTTATTATAGATTAGTTTGGCATTATCATATTGATTCTTAGCTGTCAGCAACTCTTTTTCTGAAATGATCTTTTCTTCTGAAAGCACTTTTTGTCTGTCATAATCTGCTTTTGCTTTTTCATAGTTATTTTTTGCTTCCATAAAACGCACTTCTGAATTGTTATCAGCCAAGCCACTTCCGGAGATTGAAAAAAGAAACGCACCGCTTGATACCACATTACCCTCAAGTACATTTTTCTGGGACAGAACTACAATACCACTTGTTTTTGCAACAACCCTCACTTCATCTGTCTGTGCTGAAATAATCTGTGCCGAAGTTTTAATGACCTGTCCAAATGGCTCAGCTTTAACCTCCGATGTGGCAAAATCAATCTTCCAGGATTGCTCCTTTGTAAAAACAACACCATCTGCTGAATGTATTTTATTGTCTTCTGCAGTATGGATAGCTTCATGTTCATCTTCATAAACAGCTATTCCAGGAACTCTAAATTGATAGTTTTCCTGATTTGCATCAATATCAAATGTCAGAATAGCTTTACCAATGGATGAAGGTTTGATTTCAAAACTATATATACCTTTTCTTCGGGGAGTTTGTTTCAATGTTTGACTGATTTCTTTTCCATCTATGATTAACCTGACTGTGACACTTTCCGCTTCCAATGCACTGAAATCAGGTAAATTTGAAAAATGTGCAAGAATATGTGATACTTTTCCTTTTACAAAAGGTTCTGCCTCAGCATAGAGTTCAAATTCATCACTATATGCTGTAATTTGAAGTAAGACATCTTCATGCTTGAGGCCTTTGGCAGCATCTTCGGCAGCATGCTCTTCTATTCCCGCCTCTTCATGCTTGTGTGTATCAGGATGACTATTACACCCGGTATAGAGAAGCACGAGAACTATTGTAAAAAACAGATTTATTTTCATGGCTTATGATTTATTTTCAATTGCCTTCAGTGGTCCTGAATTAAAATTAATACGATTGATAAATGAATTGGAAATCCCTGGTAATAAGTGTATTATCACCGGAATTCATTGCTTAGACTTCGATTTAACAAGAGGGAGGAGCCCGCAATCCGGAAGATCCGATTACGAAACGAGAATAATGCGCTAATACTAATGGAGCATGCGCAATAAGACTATTTGGAGAAAGCTGTTCCGGTGGTTCCGGATCCGGAATTACAGCATAAAAACCCTCAAAATCTGATTGTTTATCTATATAGATGAAATTTTCATTCTCCAGATCGACCTGATTTGAAGGCAAAACAATCTCCTGATCCAACAGACAATTTTGATGGTCGACAGGATCTTCAGCATCATGGTTATGGCTGGTATTGCTATGATCATGTGAATCACAATCTGCGAAAGAGTGCATATCCAAAAAACAAACTTCATCTTCATGATGATGATGCGGAATCAGTATACTTGCCAACAATATGATATTGACAAGCATAAACGTAAATATGGACAATCCCTTTTTCATCATTTGAAAATCAGATTTCAAAGATAAGTTAAATATCCTATAATCCTTCCTTTCATTAAATCCTGTGTCGTGCTGAGGACAATTCTTTATTCTCCTCCATATTGCTTTAATAATTAAAAAATATCTACTTTCGATGTAGTTTTAATTGATAAACAGATTCTTTATGCCCTCATGTCCGATTATACGATTTACCGGTGTTTTGTATGAGAAACTTGTGAAGCATGAGCGTTGGATATTCCTTCTGTTTCTTCTTATCTCCTTGTTACAATTGTGGATGACCCGTTTTATTCCTTCACTGGATGGACCGCAGCATCTTTACAATGCCAACGTGATGGTTGAACTATTGAAAGGGAATGAGTTAATGCGATCATTCTTTGATATCAATGAAGTCATAGTTGGATATTGGTCGGGCCATTTCTTTCTTTCCTTTTTTAAGTTGTTCTTCCCGGCATGGTTAGCTGAAAAGCTCTTTCTGACAACATATGTGCTGGCTATGGTCTTTTCTTTTCGATACCTTGTCAGGGCCATCAATCCTTCAAAAGGAAATTTTGTAGCCTTCCTGATTTTCCCTTTTGTTTACCATTCATATCTGTTGATGGGCTATTACTCCTTCAGTATAGGTGCCATTTTCTTTTTCCTCGCTTTTGGATATTGGATAAGATACCAGGATCAGATGACTTTGAAGCGGATCATAGTTTTCGGATTGATGGTTCTGGGTATTTTTCTATCACACGGACTTGTATATCTGTTCTTTGGGATCTCATTCCTTATATTCTTTTTCAGTAGTACTTTTTATAGAATTTCCACGAAATCAGATAAGTTCAAACTCAAACTGCTCCTCAATAAAGCGGGGAGTGCAGTGTTGTCATTTATTCCTTCGCTTATACTTTGGATAATATACATTCGATCTGTGATGTCGATTAACAGCACTATTGCTGAGACTTCTTTCAGCTTTGCAGAACTGGTAAAGTTTCTCATGAGAATTAAGCTATTGGAAGGGTTTTATTCTAAAATAGAAGCGCCTGGTTATATTTTACTTTTTGCACTCATGGCACTGCTTTCAATCGTCTTTCTTGTTCTCTTTATTTCCAGGCTTAAGGACAAGAGTGAAAAGATAACAATGCTATTCTCAGATCAGAACAGTTGGATATTTATTGCGCTGGTATTTCTGGGGCTTTATTTATTTGCACCGGACAGGATATCGGCGGGAAACCTTACCAACAGATTTGGTCTTTTCTTTTTCTTTGGCTTGATTATATGGTTATCAGCACAGAAGTTTCCAAGGACGTTTCAGGTTTTAGCCTTGCTAATCATTCTATTTTCTGTTATCTATGCACGAAGTATACATCATAGATTCTACAAACAATACAATAAGGACATATCCGAAATATGTGAGTTGTCAGAATACATGGAACCTAACTCGGTAATGTATTATTTGCCGGAGTCACAACATTGGGATCCGGATGTCTTTAAACTTTATTGGACCCAAATCCATTTTCAGCTTTATGCTGTGGTGGATGCTCCATTGGTTCATTTGAAAAACCCTCAATGTCAGGGACAGTTTCCTGTTGTATGGAATCTGGAAACATTGCCCAGATGTTTTGCCGGACCAAAGCAGGTAAACCCCTCAGGTGCACCCGAAGTTCCGGATACTTATCCGGAAATGGAGGTGGATTATATTACTATTTTTTATAATGATCGGTATTGGAACGATAGCACCAATGCTGAATGGCAAGGGATATTGAAGGAGTATTATGAAGAGGTGTATGTGAGTTCGGGGGGGAAGGCAGCACTGTGGAGAAGGAAGGGGTCCCGATAGCTATCGGGAGAGGCTTACTTCGAAATTGGCATTGCAAAGGTCTTCACATCTTTCCCGGTAATCTTCTGCTCGCACAAAATGACCAGTCTTTCCAGGACATTTCTGAACTCGCGGATATTTCCTGTCCAGTTAATCTTTTTAAGTTCCTCAATTGCATCTTTGGTGATCTCACGTGGCGGAGTGCCATATTCTTCGCAGATAGTCCGATTGAAATGATCGGCCAGCAACGGAATATCTTCCAGTCTCTCATTAAGGTTGGGGACATTTATAAGGATCACACTTAACCTGTGATAGAGATCTTCCCTGAACTGAGCATTGTCGATCTCCTTCCTGAGGTTTTTATTTGTAGCTGCCAGTATCCTGACATTGACATTGATATCCTTGTCGGATCCCACCCGCGAAATTTTATTCTCCTGCAGCGCCCTTAATACTTTCGCTTGTGCGGAAAGACTCATATCACCTATTTCATCCAGAAAAATGGTACCACCATCTGCCTGCTCAAATTTTCCCTTGCGCTGCTTTATTGCTGAGGTAAAGGCTCCTTTTTCATGCCCAAAAAGTTCACTTTCAATTAGTTCCGACGGAATTGCAGCGCAGTTTACTTCAATAAACGGGGCGTCTGCTCTTTTACTCTTTTCATGCAACCAGCGTGCAACCAGCTCTTTACCCGTACCATTATCCCCGGTGATAAGAATTCTTGCATCGGTTGGGGCAACGCGTTCGATCATGTCCTTAACCTGTTTGATGCCCTCCGACTCACCTATCATATCATAAGCCTTGGAAACTTTTTTCTTCAGTACCTTGGTCTCCGTAATCAATGTCGATTTATCCATTGCATTCCTGATAGTGATCAGCATGCGGTTCAGATCCAGTGGCTTTTCTATGAAGTCGTAGGCTCCTTTTTTGATAGCTCCAACTGCAGTATCAATATTTCCATGTCCCGAAATCATGATAACCTGAACATCCTTACCTGTTTCAGTTATCTTCTCCAATACCTCGATACCATCCATTTCAGGCATCTTGATATCAAGCAGGACGACATCGTAATCTTCATCATTAAATTTTTCTATGCCTTCAGCACCGTTCTCAGCCAGGTCGACAGAAAACTTTTCATATTCAAGTATCTCTTTTAGCGTATTTCTGATACTTTTTTCGTCGTCAATAACAAGGATCTTTGACATAAATAATAATTTAGAATTCGACCAATGTCGACATAACGCCTTCTTTCAGAGCATAGTCAGATTGGTATATACTGGTTAATTTACAACTATCGATAACAAAGTTAATAAAAATCGTTGCCGGAACGATCATTTCAATTCTAACAGCTTCCATCCCTGGCATTACTTCTCGTTCTTTCAATGTTGAGCTGAGGAGTAAGCTATGAATTTCGTCGTATTGAGGGTGACTTATCTCCATTGAGGAAGTGTCGGGATTGTCCAGTTGAAGTTTGTGTTTCAGCATGGCTGCAATTGTATCAAATGATCCTGATGCTCCAATGAGGGAAGTGGGTTTGAATTCGTCCACTTTCTCTGTCAGAAGACTCAGTTCAGAAAGATAATATGCTTCAATGAAGGCAATTTCGTCGTTTGTAATGGGATCTGAAATAGTGAATTTCTCAAGGATACGTGCCATCCCGAGTTCGAAACTATGTTTCCAGTACATCCGGTCTTTATCGCATATGATAAACTCGATACTTCCTCCCCCTATATCCATGATAAGTCCTTTGCGGTCCTTGAAATCAATGGATTCAGTGATGCCTCTGTATATTAGCTCAGCTTCCTCTTCTCCTGAAATTACATTTATATTGAAGTTGAATTTTCTTTTTACCTCAGCAACAAAGTCGCCTCCGTTGTCAGCATTCCGAATAGCTGAAGTTGCATAGGCATGAATTTCGCTAACACCATATGTAGAAATTGTATCCATGTGATTCCGGATCGCTGTGTATCCTCTTTCCATGGCATCAGCAGTTAACATGCTTTTATGAATGCCTCCGCGACCAAGTTTGACGGCTTGCTTTCCTGAGTATAGTCTTCTAAACGAATTGCCATCTTTTTCTGCGATCAACAGATTGAAAGTATTGGTTCCAAAGTCAAGGATGGCTACAGGCATACTTAATTCTTATATTTTAACCACTTCCACAGCTCTTTATAATTTACCTTTTTACCGTACATCAGTATGCCGGTGCGGTAAATCTTCGCTGATACCCATGTCATGCCGATAAAAGTGATGATCAGTATTGACCCTGAGAGCAGAAGTTCCCAGAGTGGCACTTCAAATGGCATTCTCACCATCATAACAATTGGGGATGTGAATGGTATCATACTAAACCAGAAGGCGAGACCACCATCGGGATTATTCATCGTACTCATCATGACGAATATCCCAAGGATCAGTGGTAGCGTTATGGGCAGCATGAACTGATGTGTATCTGTCTCTGTGTCTGATGCAGCCCCAACCACAGCGAACATCGATGCATATAGTAAGAATCCAAAAATAAAATAGAAGATAAAGGCAATCAGGATTTTCACCGGATTAATTGACTCAAAGGAGCCAAGGATATCCATTATAAACTCTGAACCAGCCTGCAACTCGTCATTTCCTTCAGTAGGTTGATCTTGAATTGCTTCCATTGGAATTTGATCTGAAAATAGATCGTTCGATACAATCTGCTCTACAGGCATCTGCTGAGTAAGCTCAGGCATAATTAATTTTTGTGCTCCTACAACCAACACTCCGGTAAAGACAATCCAGATCAGAAACTGGGTGAGTCCCACCAATCCGATCCCGATAATTTTACCCATCATTAGTTGCAGGGGTTTTACTGAGCTGATAATCACTTCCACGATGCGGCTGTTTTTCTCTTCCAGAACACCTCGCATAACCTGTGCTCCAAATAGAAAAATAAAGAAATAGATCAGAAGTCCTGAGGCATAGCCAATTCCCATGACGAGTCCGGTGTTGCTCTTTTTATCCTCACCATCTTTTGTCCATTTAATATTGGAAACTTTTATGCTTGTCTCAATTTTTTGTAGAATCTCATCCAGATTTTCAATCTCAGTTGCAGTCAGTTTTTGCTTTTCAATCTCATTTTCAATCGAATGTTTGATATGTGAAGTTACCTCCAGGCTTGGCTGTTTGTTTGAGTATATTAAAGTTTTATTTGATGCCAGGATATTTTTAGGAATGAACAGTACAGCATAGTATCCGGTGCTCGAGAAATTCTTCTTCAATACTTCCAGTTCAGTATTCTCAATTACCTTGAATTTCAGGTATTTTGTTTCCGGGATTACGCTGATAGGAGAGCCAGTATCATATGTAGTAAGGATGAGTGAATTATCGATCACAGCCACAGTTTTCACATCTGTGTCCTCCATGCTTGCAAGATAACCGGGTACTATCATGAAAGCTGCAAACAGCAATGGTCCCAACGCAGACATAATGAGAAATGACTTCTTTCTCACTCGTGTGATATACTCTCTTTTAACAATCAGGAAAGTCTTGCTCATAACTAGTTGCCTTTTTTGGATGCATTATTAACTGCCTGAATAAAAATATCATTCATTCCCGGGATCAATTCATTATAGGAATGGATTTCCGTGAGAGGGACCAATGCCTGTATGAGCTCATTGGGTAAGGAATCGGCAGGGATCTTTATGCGTACTTCCTTTTCCATCCCATTTTCATTGGCAGACAGGATCTCGAATTTCTTGTCAAGATTTTTTGCAATTTTGTCTGTGTCTCCTTCAATTCCAACGCTAATAATATTTGACCTGTATTTGTTACGGATCTCTCCAATCTCACCTTCCAGAATGGTTTCAGAATCATTGATCAGCGTGATATGATCACAAAGCTCCTCTACTGAAGCCATATTGTGAGTGGAGAAAATTATGGTAGCTCCATCCTCCTTTAATTTCAAAATCTCATCTTTCAGGAGGTTTACATTGATTGGATCAAAACCGCTGAATGGCTCATCGAAAATTAACAGATCAGGTTTATGTAATACGGTGGTAATGAACTGAACTTTTTGTTGCATTCCTTTCGAAAGCTCTTCAACTTTCTTGTTCCACCATCCTGACATTTCAAATTTATCGAACCAGTATTTTAGCGTCTTTTGTGCTTCAGCAGCACTGAGACCTTTGAGCTGAGCAAGGTAGAGAGATTGCTCTCCAACTTTCATCTTTTTATATAAACCACGTTCTTCGGGCAGATATCCAATTCTGCTTACATCTTCACGTTTCAGGGGATGACCATTAAATGTTACTGTCCCGGAATCGGGTGCGGTAATCTGATTGATGATCCTGATAAGGGTGGTTTTGCCTGCACCGTTAGGGCCAAGCAGTCCAAAAATACTGCCTTTTGGGACATTTATAGAGACTTTGCTCAGGGCTCTGTGACCCTGGAATTCCTTTACTATGTCCGTAGCCTGAAGTAAATGAGCCATATAATTTATTGTTCGAAGAAGTTTTTCATGCGATTAAAGAATCCTTTTTCTGACTTGTCAGGTTGAGGTTCGAAATTTTTTGAATCCTGAAGTTTATCCATCATCTTTTTCTCTTCATTGCTGATATTCTTCGGCATCCACACATTGATAGATACGAGCAGATCACCTTTCCCGTAACCATTGACTTCAGGAATTCCTTTTCCTCTTAGCCGGAGTATTTTTCCAGGTTGTGTTCCCGGATCAATTTTAATTTTGACGCGGCTGTCGATAGTAGGTATTTCAACATTATCACCCGTGATTGCTTGCGGAACACTAAGGTAGAGATGATAGACAATATCATTTCCATTGCGCTCAAGCTCCTGATGATCCTCTTCTTTAATAACCACGAGCAGGTCACCATTTACACCGCCACGTCGGGGAGCATTTCCTTTTCCACTCAGCTTAACCTGCATGCCTTCTGCAACACCGGCTGGAATTTTTATGCTGATGATATCCTCTTTTTTAACGATCCCTTCTCCATAGCAGACGGTACATTTTTCATTTATTATCTTCCCATCACCGCGACAAGTCGGACAGGCAGATTGTGTTTGCATCTGACCGAGAAATGTATTGGTTACCTGGGTTACATGTCCTGATCCGTGACAGGTACGGCAAGTACTTACTGATGATCCGTCTTTGGCACCGTTTCCATCACAAGTATCACATGACACATATTTTTTGACTTTGATCTTTTTTTCAACTCCTTTGGCTATTTCAGACAGGTTGAGTTTAACAGTTACCCTCAGGTTTGATCCCTTGGCAACACCCCGGCCTCTTTCTGAACCACCAAAACCACCGAAACCACCAAAACCGCCAAAGATATCTCCGAAATTTGAGAAGATATCGTCCATGGTCATTCCGCCACCAAATCCGCCACCACCAAATCCGCCAGAGCCATCGAATGCTCCATGTCCATAACGGTCATATTTACTGCGTTTCTCTTCATGACTCAGTACCTCGTATGCTTCAGCTGCCTCTTTAAATTTTTCCTCAGCACCCTTATCACCCTCATTCTTGTCGGGGTGATATTTTATCGCTTGCTTGCGATAGGCTTTTTTAATCTCATCCTGTGAGGAGTCTTTGGAGACACCCAGAATTTCGTAATAGTCCTTTTTTCCCATAAATTCTATTATTCTCCAATTACTACTTTAGCATATCGAATGACTTTTTCCTTCAGTGTATATCCTTTTTCAACGACATCCACTACCTTGCCTTTTTTCTTCTTGCTTTCAACAGGGATTTTTGTGATGGCCTCATGCAGATCGGTATCGAAAGTTTTACCCACTGCATTAATCTCCTTCACACCTTGCTGTGTTAGAAAACCAGAAAATTTAGTGTAGATGAGTTTCAATCCCTCTTTAATAGCTTTAATATCCGTTGCTTCTTCTACTGATTCCATGCCTCTTTCAAAATCATCTACTATGGGCAGAATATTCGAAAGAATATCTTCTCTTGCAGTTACCTGAAGATCCATTTTTTCTCTCAGTGTTCTTTTTCTGTAGTTATCAAATTCGGCTGACAGACGGAGGTATTTATTCTGCAATTCTGCCATTATTTCTTCTGAAGTTGGCTCTTTAAGCTCCTCTTCAAGTTCCTCTTCCTCCTGAGGGGTATCTTCAGCAGTTTCAACTTGCTCTTTTTCCAGCTTTTCCTTACCCTCTTTGTTCTTTACTTTATCCTGATTATCAGTCTTTTGAACTTTTTTTGCCATTTGTAAAATCGATTATTTATGTAACAAATTCAACTTATGGTGACAAATACTCTGCCAAGGTGGTGAAATTGACAAATTGGCATAGTTAAGAGTAATGGGACAATGGGACAATGCGACAATGCAACAATGCAACAATGCAACAATGCAGCAATGCGACAATGCAACAATGCGACTAGGTGAGAATGCGATAATGATTAATATTTTTTGAGGGGAAGCTGATATATAGTGTTTTCAACACATTAACGATAAAAATATTATCATACTAACTCATTAATCTATGAATGAAAAAGAAACTTTTATCACTAGCATGAAAAGCAAAACAAAGAGATTTGCATTGGATGTAATACAACTATGTGACTCTTTAAACGCTGGAAAAGCAACAGCTGTAATTACATACCAACTTGTAAAAAGTGCAACCTCAGTAGGAGCGAATTATAGGGCAGCGTGTATTGCCAGATCAAAGAGTGAATTCTTTAGTAAATTATGTATTGTTGTTGAAGAATCCGATGAATCGGGATATTGGCTAGAACTAATAGAAGACTCAAACATGTCAAATAATATGAAAGAGTTGAGCAGACTACAAAAAGAATCAAATGAGATTACAAAAATTATGTCTAGTGCAAAAAACTCTTGTTATAAATAACATTATCGCATTATCGCATTATCACATTATCGCATTGTTACATTATCACATTGTTACATCATCAATCTTCTACAGGCTCTTTTTCTTGTAACGGAAAAATATAAAGACGGAGGAAATTAGAATTATGAAGCCGGCAATTACCAGGATTTTGATGAGATTTTGTTCCGGAGATCCAAGAAGAAGAATTTCATGTCTGATCATGTATCCTGTAGTAACGTTTATTAAACTTTCAGGAACAAGTCCGATCATGGTGCCGATGAGGTAATGC
>JAUUZQ010000036.1 GCA_030589895.1 Bacteroidales bacterium | reverse complement strand
TTCTTTTTCAAGGGGAAGCAATCCGAGATTCCCGGCTTGAAAATGCAGATGATCAGGTGCAGAAGCTCCACAGTTTGGTGAATTATAGAAAAGCACCAGATCCGGAAGTAATTTTGATATATCCAGAAATTCCCCGAAAGATTTAAAAATCTCTTGTGGTATATGATTGATGTGAGTTATCGTGTAGTGCTTATTGAAAATTGGAAATGGATTGCACAAAAATTCGTATTTATCAGCATACATAATCCCTTTTTGCTCTGCCGGCCGGTGATGTTTACATAAAAAGCATTGTCGCTTTGAAATCGAGTCTTTATCAACTTTTGCCGCAGAAGATATAATCCTTTCCGGGTTGAACTGAACTCTCATTGTAAAGTGATTGAAACTAAATGTCTTTACCCGGGTGGATAGAAGTGATTTGGTATTATTATGTAATAATGGCCAATTAAGCTTTTGCTCTTCAAGGAGATCATATATTTCCTTCTGATAATTCATTTTCAATTAAGGAAAATTAGCTTTTTAGATTCATTATTTTACGCGCTTTTATCTCAATGGTCCGTAGATTATCTTTATAGAAATTGTGTCTGTTATCAGCCTCAGCGCTCAAAGAGGCATCACTATTATCATCCCATCGTCTGCACAGATACAATGGCTTATAGATCCTGCCAATCTTATAATTTCTACTTATTGAAAGTCCAACAGCATAATCCTCTCCAAAACTTGTATTAGGAATTTGTATATCCCTCAACACTGGTGTATAAAATGCTCTGGGCGCGCCTAATCCATTTATTCGCAATGCATTATTTCTACCATTCTCCTCTGTCCATTCTCTATGATCTATAATTCCGGGAGGAATCTCCTCCAGGGCAAAATTTGTCATTTGATACGAGGCAATTACCATAGCGCAATTATCAATATAAAATTGCGCTACAATTTTACCCAATGTCGATTCATCCATGTAAAGATCGTCACTGTCCAGTTGCACTGCAAATTTACCACACAGTTCATCTGCAACAGCAAGATTCCAGCATCCCCCAATTCCCAGGTCCTTCCGCTCAGGTATAATATGTATGATATAAGGATGCTGCGTTGAATACTGCCGAATAATCTCTGTCGTTCGATCACTTGAATGGTTATCAACTATAATCAGGTTGAAATCAAATGATGTCTTCTGAGAAATCACAGAATCAATAGCTTCAGCAATAGTCTTCTCTCTGTTGCGAACAGGAATAATGACTGATGCTTCAATTTTAAAGTCCTGTGAATTAAAGTCAACCGAGGTGAAGCTTGGCTTTAGATAAGCCTTAATTTCCTTCAAATGTTTAAGAGCAATCTGTTCCATTTCAATTTGAACTTCCCTGTTTTTCGGATTCAGGTAATCAAAGCTCTTCTTTCCTGAAGCACGTAAGTCAAGTTCGTGAATAGAATACAGCAGTTCAGGGATATGAAAAATTTCAAATTTCTGACTGATTTTTAATCTCAATTGGTAGAGAGCACCATAATTATAACTTTCCTCCAGCTCACTAAAAGCCCATTCCACAGCATCTGTCCTCAAAAATAGCAAGGGTCCAAAATTAAAATCATCGCGTATGCTCCCCTCCTGATAATCTATAAGCGGATGGGAGAATATATCTCCATTTTTAATATCATTGTAATCTGAGTAAAGAATTGCAGCTCCGGTTGATTCAGCAATGGAAACAAATCGATCCAGCATATTCACCCCAAATACAATATCAGATTCTCCGGTAATCAAAAGAATATAATCAGCCGAGGAAGATTCAGAAACTTGTCTGAGATTAGCTGTAGAATAGAACGATTCAACGGATATATCATAAGATTGGGAGTTCGCGCTCTCAGTATCGCCAACTCTTTTCACAGCATTAATGAATTTATGATTTTCTATATTTCCAATCAGTTCATCCTGATTGGAAATGTAAGTAGAAATATAACAATCGATTTTTGACATATAGTTTTAAAGATTTGTGATAATTGATTTAATTCCCGGGCTAATTAACTATTAGTATTTCACTCAGCTGACTTTCATTATTTAGTCTGTCAAGAGCAGATACCCTGTATATTCCCTTTTTTATTCCTTGCTCAAATACGATTTTATTCTGATCGGATATTGAAATTATTCTGGCACCTTCTTTCAGGTAGCGATCAGATGTCTCTTTGTAATAGTACAAAACAAAAAAACGAGAACGATCCATCTCATTATGAGCAGCAGCAGCTTCCCATGAGAGAGCATTCCCATCTCTTATTAAATTTCCGGGAGCTTGCGGTGCAATATTATCTATCCATGGCATCGTTGGAACTATAGCTAAATTGTTACAATACTTCTTTTCCAGCTTGTGATTCAATCCTTTCAAATCATCCCTGAAAAAGTGTACGCTGCTAAAAAAACCGAAACCGTCAATATTATCCATTTCACGAAGAAGATCAATTTGTTTCAAAAAGTACTTATCCTTTTTCCACAACTTATACTTCGATGTTTTATCGATTCTATAGGGAGCCAGTCCAAAATAGAGAGACCGCCCATAGCCAAAATCATTCCACCAATATGCCAGGGTTGAATATGCAACAGCCGGATGATCATCCCGCCAGTACAATTGTGGCATTAAATAATCTATCCATCCCAGTCTCTGCCACTTTATCACATCAGCGTACAAGCCATCATAATTCACTATTCCAGCCTTGGTCTCTGATCCGATTGGATCCTGGTCACGATTTCGCCAAACTCCAAAGGGACTAATTCCAAATTTCACCCAGGGTTTTGCCTCCTTAATAGCCACGCTTAGCATTTGGATAATTGTATCGACATTGTGTATTCTCCACTCTTCTTTGCGATCAGGAAGATATGCACCCCCATGATCCAGGAATGCTTCCTGATCAGGAATTTCAAGCCCTGCTATTTTATAGGGGTAAAAATAATCATCGAAATGTACAGCATCTATATCATATCTGCTTACAACATCTACTACCACGTCCTTAACAAATTGCCATACTTCAGGATTATCCGGAGCAAAATACACTCTATTGCCATATTCCCAGGCCCAGTCAGGATGCTGGTTTAATATATGTTTACTGTCAAGGCTATCCATTAAATCTTGCTTAATTCTGTAAGGATTAAACCAGGCGTGCAACTCCATTCCACGCAAATGGCATTCACTTGTCCAAAAATCGAGTGGGTCATAATATGGATCCGGGGCAACACCTTGTGTACCCGACAAATACATAGACCATGGTTCCATATCTGACTTATACAATGCATCAGCTGAGGGACGAACCTGCAGTATGATAGCGTTCATCCCGTTCTCTTTGTGCTTATCCAATATTGATATAATCTCTCTTTTCTGTTCATCGCTGCTTAGTCCAATTCTGGACGGCCAGTCTATATTCACAACTGTTGCCACCCATACAGCTCTGAATTCCCTCTTCATATCCTGAGCACTCAATAAAGATGACATAAGAAGACAAGTCGATATAAGAATTGATAATTTTCTGCTCATAGTTAGAAATATTGGATATAATTTATCTAAAATGATGTTATAATACAAGTAATATTAGACCAATCACTTTGCTCTACAACAAATAAATCCATCTAATTATGCGCTAAGATACACCCAAATAAAATATTTGTCATACATCATACATAATACAAATACATGCTATACAACATATCAAAACAGTGGATTCGTATCTTCTATCGATGTATTTTTGTTTCATGAATGATGTCAATTATATCAATATTATCAGGCTTTTATGCTCTTTATGCCCATTATACTTTGGGATACGAGAGTTGGAGTATTCTTTCTTCCCCCTTTTATTTTACACCCTAAAAATGGTGTATATATAAATTTGTATGACAAATAGAATGCAAATGGAATTCGATTTTGTAATAATAACAATAAACTTCAGATTATGAGAAAAATTATTCTACTATTACTCCTAACATCAACAATGCATAGTATTTCTTCGGCTCAGGTTACTTTCGTTGAAATGTGGTCACATTTTGGTGTTGATGCCCCAAGCTGGTTTACTGATGGAACTGAACCAGAGCAGACAGGAGGAGACAACTCCTTTGCAGGTACAGAACGGGGGATTGTTTACAGCGACTATTCTGGTCATGTATATGTATCCAGTCGTCATGCTGAAGATACAAACGGGGACAATGTACCAGACCAGGGAGAGCCACATGTATTTGTTTTGGACCCCATGACCGGGGAAGCTCCTGCTTTCGGAGTTTCTCAACTGCTTACCACAGGAATCACGTCATCTGATGCATGGTTTGGCGGTGGCTATCCACTTAACAATGTAACTACCACTGAAGACGGCAGTATTTTTGGCTGCAATATGACCCTGGCTTCAGGTCCTGATATAGTTGGTACTGATGATGTAATAACAGTGAAAGCTTTCCGGGTATACCGCTGGGACTGGGAACAGGGTATTCCTGCACTTATTATTGATTACAAAGAGGGCGGTTACCGATTAGGTGATAAATTCAGTGTTATTGGCAACTGGGAAACAGAGGCATATATTTATGCGGGGCCCAGTGAAGGCACCAAGCTTCTTCGTTGGAAAGTCAGTGCCGGTGTTGTGGATGAATCTCCTACAGTTATAAGTCTTCAGGATATTTCTGCTGCAGGAACGTCAATTACGGTTGCGGACGTTCCCTCAAAATCAGATTGGATGTATGTAAGTGGCAAAGGATTTTTACCAACACTTTTCACACTTGATGGTGTAAATCTTAGTCAGGTAGCAATTTCCGCGGGCGAGCTACCTTCTTCGACTGTAGCCGGACGTACAATTGAATATGGAGAAAATTTCTATATGGTTATGTTCAGTGGGGATCAAAGTGCTTTTATTATTGATCTGACAAAACAAGGGGAAAATGTAACAGATGCTGATATTATTGGTTTCACTCCTACTTTTGGAACAAAATTTGACAATGCCTATGGAGAAGGTGCTGTTGAATTTGGCATTATTGATGAGAAGCTTTACGTATATGTCTGTGCCCCATCTAACGGGATTGCTTGTTACAGGATCGACGGATTACCTTATGTAATTGATGTAGAACCTCATTTTACCAATGAATTCAATATCTCTGTATTTCCCAATCCTGCTTCTGAATTTGCCAATATCAGATATACCCTGCCCCAGGATGCGCAAGGAGCTGTTGCTATTAAAATATATGATATGAGCGGTAGATTTTTGAGTATTACTGCAGATGAAGCAAATCCTGGTCAACAGGAAACACATATTAATACATCAAATCTCTCTCAGGGAACATATACTTATCAGGTAAAATATAACAATATGATCTCTTCAGGAAAATTACTCATTAAATAACTATTTATTAACTAAAACTATTAACAGATGAAAATCAAAACTACTTTTTTATTGCTTATCTCAGTCCTGTTTCTTAGTGGAAATATGACTGTAAAAGCCCAGCCAACTGAGGTCTGGAAAGAATTACATCCTACATGGAATGCTACCGGATCATTACACTACAATTTTAGGGGTATTGCATATAATGAGAATAACAACCACCTCTATGTAGCAGGTAATGATGGTGCTGCTGCAACTGCAGCAGATAATAAAATAATGGTACTGGATGCGTCTACAAGTCTTGTAATTAAAACTTTAACACTTGAGCCTTTATCTCTGGCAGAGATGGGGTATGGTATCAAGGATGTCGAAGTAGATGATGCAGGTGGAATATACGCAATCATTACTTCTCAGAATCGTTTTCATCCTGAAAAGCTTTTTTATTGGGCCAATGAGGATGCATCTCCCATACAACTATGGGTGGATTCTCCAGCACGATATGCTCATTCACTTGATTTTTCAGGGGGCTTTAGTGTAACAGGAGATTACAATACTGAGGCTTTGATAATTATACCATTCCATAATGAAGATTCATTATACTATTTTGAAGCTACGAATGGTAATTTAGGTGATCTGAAATTGATGGGATTAGGTGTAGCAGGACATGGTGCTACACATGCTCATGTTCAGGCATTGGGAACAACAATTGCAAGTGGTTTTTGGTATAATAACTCTTTATTGCAAAATCCAACTCTGTTTGATGGAAGTGGAAGTATCGTTGGTGCGATTGACGCAGCACTGTTTACAGGAACTACTGCTGGTGCAAAACCATTTACTGCAGGGGGAAACGATTATTTAGCGGTCTCCAATGCAGGCAATGTAACAATTGTTGATTTAACAGGAGCGGCAGCTGATTTCTCTGATGTTGAAGCTGCTGATATTGTATCTATAGCAGGAGTAGCATCTCCGGCAAGTAGCATACACGGCTATGGACAGGAAGAATGCATTAAAGTTAATCCTGATGGATCATATGCAATATTCTCGTTTTCTGCCTACAGATATACGAAAGAACTTGCAACAGAAGGAGCCCCCACTGCAATAGATGTGCTACTTACAGGAACTCCTGCAGTTGGTGAAGATCTTTCAGTTCAATATACTTATGTTGACATAAATAATGATTCTGAAGGAAGCTCAACTATTGCATGGTACAGATCTGATGATGCTGCTGGTCTGGTTAATCCGGAAGAGCTTACAGGAAATGCGAATCAGACAACTTATTCACTGAGTGCAGCAGATGCTGATAAGTATATTTCATACACTATCATACCAACTGCTATGACTGGAACTGTTTCCAGCCTAAATCATTTAAAGCAATCAAATTTAGTTGGACCAGTTCTAACTGACAATCCACCTGTAGCAACTGACCTTGCAATTGCAGGAACTGTTGAGATAGGGCAAACATTAACAGCTTCATATACATACAACGATGTTGAAGGTGATATTGAAGGTAGCTCGATTTATGAATGGTCCCGTGCTGATGATGCAGCAGGAGCAGGTGCGATAAGTGTTGCTACTGCCAGCCTTACGTATGTTCCAGTTGCTGATGATGGTGGGAAATTCATAATTTTCACAGTAACTCCTGTTGCTGCCACTGGAAACAGTCCAACAGGCACAGCTGTATCTGTTGCTACTGCAACTACAGTTCCGTATGCAGCAACTCCGCCTACAGCTTCTAATCTGGCTATCGCTGGTATAGAGGAGGTAAGCAGAACACTTACAGGCTCATATGTCTATGCTGACATAAATGACGATGTAGAAGGAGCTACACTGATAAAGTGGTATCGTGCTGATGATGCTGCCGGAACCGGCGCAACGGAAGTGGCAAGTGGTTCATTAACTTATGAGTTGTTGGCAGCTGACGAAGCTAAGTATATGCTCTTTGAAGTTACTCCGGTAACAGATGCAGGAGAAACAGGAACAGCAGTAAGTACTGCCTCCGGAGCGATTGCAGCGAAACCTGCCGATGCTGCTCCTGAAGCTACGGGTGTTGTTATGATCGGAACTCCGGAAGTTGGAATTCTCATGAGCGCAACATACACTTATACTGACTATGCTGCAGATCCGGAAGGTGCTTCCATTTACAAATGGTACACAGCTGATGATGCAACAGGTACAGGCCAGTCAGAAATTTCTGGTGCCACAAAACAAACACTACTTATTTCAGAAACTGAAGTAGGTAAATTCATTGCCTTTGAAATAACTCCGGTTGCACAAACAGGAGGTCTTCTTGAAGGAACTGCTGTCATGACAAATTATAGTACAGTTGCAGCTATTGCTTCAACACATTCAGAAGGTATTGAAAGGTTATGGCGAGGTGCTTCAAATACTGGTGGTGTACCGTATTATATTAACTCCGCTGCAACTACTGAACGTGGATTTGCCATTGGTGCTGATCATATTTATATTGCCAGTCGCAACGGTGGAACCAAAGTAATTGTTATTGATAAAAATGATGGTTCATTTGTCAGAGAGTTAAGCACTGTGGGAATAGAAGATGGCATCTATACTATAAATGATATAGAAGTATCAGACGACGGACAAATTCTTGCTGCTCCTCTTAATGATGCATTAGATTTTTGGATCTATAAATGGACAGATGAATTGGCAGATCCTGTCAAATGGTTAACAGTTACTCTGCCTGAGACAATGAGATTGGGTGACAAATTCTCTGTTACAGGTGATGTATCCGGGAACGCAATCATTATGGCTGCCCGTTCTGGTGGTAATCATATTGTTCGCTGGGTTGTTACCGGTGGTGTAGCTGCTGATGCTGAAATTCTTACACTGAACGGACTTGCTTCTATGGAGACTTCTCCGGCAGTTGTTCCTTTTTCAGCAAGTATTGATGCAAATATTCTGGTAGATGGCAAAGGATTAGCTCCTCGAATATTTGACAAGGATATGAATCAGATTGGAAGTATAGAAAAGATTGATGACTATTCTGCATACAAGATTCAATCTAATTCTCCAAATGTATTCCAATACAAGGGTCGTACAATGGCAGCCTTTTTCCAGGCTATGAGAAAAGAACCATTGGGAGCAAGAATAATCATTGCTGATATAACTGCTCCTCCATACCAGATTGTGGATTCAACAGAGTATGTATCCAATTCAATGGCGTGGGATGGTTATATAGGTGAAGTTGATGTAACTACGGATGGAGAGTTCTATTATGCCTATATACTGCAGGCTAAAAATGCTATCGCAGCGTATAAAGGGAAACTCGAACTTCCTCAGTTTGTATCTGCTATAACTACATTCGAAGGCGATAAGCTTATGGCTGAATTCGATATGGCTATAGAGGAAATTTCTAAAACAGATGCAGATGTATGGACACTTTCTGCAGATGGCTCTGCATTGGTAATAGACACTGTTTACAGTTCAGGAACTACAGTTACTTTTGATCTTGTGACAGCGATTACTGAAAGTCAGGTTGTACTGCTATCATACGACGGAACCGGTACTATATCTTCATTCAATGGCATGCCACTTGCAGCCTTTGGACCAGAGAGTGTTGAGAACATAGTTGGTGCTGAAGTACCAACAGCTTCTGCAGTTTCAATTTCCGGAACAGCTATGCCAGATGAGGTATTAACAGGAGCTTATACTTTCGCTGATGCAGATGGTGATGCTGAAGGTGCCAGCTTATACCAATGGTATGAAGCAACTGATGCAACAGGATCTGATAAGCTAAAGATACTTGGAGAGAAGAGCATTACTATTACTATCAGCTCTAATCTTCTTGATAAGTATGTTGGCTTTGAGGTAATCCCTGTCTCTGCTACTGGCGGTGATGCTTACCTTGAAGGTCTTGCCGTGATTTCTGATTTCGTGCTTATTACAGATGTATCTGTTGGATTAAACGGTATTGATCATTCAATGATCTATCCTAATCCGGTTGCTGATATGCTTACTATTAGCAGCTCCACATTAATCAACAGCCTGAGTCTTGTTGACATTACAGGTAAAGTATTGATGAGGATGGATAATCTTAATGAGACCGAGATTCAGTTAAGTATGGAATCATATGAAGCAGGAATCTACTATCTTAACGTTAGAAATGAAAATGGACAATCGAAAGTTCATAGTTTTGTTAAGACACAATAATTAATCTTTTATAAATGGAAGGGGAGCTTAACTCCCCTTCCTTATTTTAATTCACTACCAGTAAAGCATTCTATCAAAATAGTATGTGTTCATGTTACTGGTAAAACGATGTTATAAATCACTCAAACTCCGTTAAACATTTTTAAATCTCAGAGAAGTGAAAAAGATCCTACTTATATTAATTACAATAACAATTGCATTTTCTGCTGATTGTCAAAAAATCAAAGTTAGAAAACTCAAAAAAGCTGAACTCAGCACGAAAGCTTACTTTCCTACTTTTTCCAATAATAAAAATGATATTCTGTTCACAGGCATGAACCACAAAGGTTTGTTCTTATACAATACCAGATCCAAAGAAGAGAAACAACTATCTGATGCCAGGAATGCAGATTCTAAAATTTCTGAAATCCCTGAATTAGCCTCTTATATAAAAGCAAGCCCGCAATATCCATCAATAAAAACAAATGGAAAGCAGATAGAAATAGACTTAAACTCAGAAGAAAATATTACCCTCTCCCCTTCTGGTGATTGCTATTATCTTTGGGCCTCACTCTCTCCTGATAAAACAAGAATTCTTTATACTGCTACAAGTAAAGGCACTTTTATATCTGATTTGCAGGGCAATATTCTGCATTCCCTGAATAACCTGAATGATCCTTCCTGGATCAATGATGAGTGGATTGTGGGTATGAATGATGATGATGATGGAGAAAAGATCCTTACATCTGAAATTGTTGCAATACATTTATCAAGCAACAAAAAATCTATATTGACTGATAAAGATCAGGTAATAGCAATGTATCCCAAATTCTCTAATAGTGCTGACCGATTGGTTTTCAGCACTCCGGATGGCAATATTTATACTGCCAGAATTAGACTGAGAAATTAGATTTTTATCACAGAAAAATTATAATACATTGAAACGAAAAATTTATATATCCATATTACTTATGTCGGTTGTTTTGTCACTTTCAATTGCACAAGCACCTGATTTTAGTAACATTAAGGTAATGATAAACCCCGGTCATGGAGGTCACGATTCTGACGACAGGGGTATGCCGAATGGATTCTGGGAATCTGAAGGAAATCTTACAAAGGGTCTATGGTTAAGAGATCTGCTTGAAGCCAGAGGATGCGAAGTTGTAATGTCAAGAGTTTTAAACCGCACCGAAGATGACCTTCCCCTGTCTCAAATTGCTCAAATGGCAAACTCAAATAATGTCGACTTATTTATTTCAATACATTCAAATGCCGCTAATCAATCTGTTAACTTTCCCCTTACAATCTTTAATGGGAAAAGTGAAACTCCCACAATCCCGGAAGCCAAAGAGTGGGCAATTGTTCTCTGGGAACAGTTGATAACCAACGAAGCAACCTTCTGGACACATACCTCTCCTCACTATATTGGTGATCTGACATTAAATCCATCATGGACATCCGGATATGGAGTTCTATGGCCGCTAGCAGTACCTGGAATTATTTCAGAAGGAAGCTTTCACGATTATCAACCAGAAGTAGACCGCTTGTTGAACCTTGAATACAGGAAGCAGGAAGCCTGGAATATGATGTACGCCATGGTAACTTATTTTAACATCACCGGACTTGAGGAAACTGGTAATATTACCGGAATCGTCAGGGACTCCTTCCTGATAAATGAAAACTATTCAATTCCAAATTCAGCCGATAAATACTTGCCTGTAAATGGAGCAAAAGTTGAAATACTGGAAACTGGAGAAATTTATAACGTGGATGACTTGAACACAGGGTTTTACTATTTCGATAGTATCGCTCCGGGCGATTATAAGCTTATATTTTCAGCAATTAATTATTACACTGATACAGTGGATATCCACATTGATCCCCATCAACACAATCATCTGAATTATTGGTTCGAAGCAGATAAATCAATGGCTCCTCAAATTACTGGACACACTCCGGAAAATGGAGGCCTGATCAAATGTTTTGACCCAGTTAATTTCACTTTCAATATGAATATGGATTCAAGCAGTTTTGCAGAGGCATTTTCAATTTCTCCTGAAATTGCGGGGAGCTTTTTATGGGATAGTGACTACCTTAATGTGAGTTTTCAACCTGATATTCCTTATGATACAGAGACAGAATACACAGTATTTGTTGACACTTTAGCTGAACATCAATGGGGAGTAAAACTCGACACTTCCCTGGAATTCAGTTTCTTAACTGACAATAGGAACAGATATATAGTAGACACAAGTTTTCCTGCTATCAATCAGGTGGATATCAGTCCGTTTCTACAATTCAGACTTATCTTTGATGCAGCAATCAAGAATTCATCACTGATTGATGCAGTAAGCATTATCTCATCAAGCGGTGAAATAATTGGTACAAGGGGATCAGATATTACTACCATTGATGATAAGGGACATTATTATTTCTCTCCTGCAATAGATTTAAGCTACGATGAGGACTATACTCTTCAGCTACTGGGCTCTATAAAAGACGAAGACAACATTCCATTGGTAGATACTGTTAAAATTTCTTTCCATACTATGCCGGATATTGGTGAACCTGTTGTTCTCAATGATATGGAGAGTATATCTGATTGGGTATTGGATTTTGGGTCCAGTAATCACTTAGACCCGGCTTCATTCATATATTTATGGAAGAAGGCCTACCGTTCAGGTGAAGCCTCACTCTTTTTAAGGTATACCTTTTTTGATGAAAGCGGGAATTGCATAATCAGACCTGTAAGTCCTGTTTCATTGCTTGCAAATAGCGATACCCTAGGTTTATGGATATGGGGAAATATGAGTAAAAATTCAGTAGCTATTGGTTTCGATAACAGCTCTGAAATTGAATTGGGAGATATGGATTTTGCAGGATGGAATTTCCTTACATTAGATATTCCGGAAGGAGCTACAGCTATTGAATATCTAAAACTATCTTCAAATGCTGATTCTAAACTTTCCGGAGATATTTTGTTCGATGTATTAAGTCAATACGGTACATTAGGAGTTCATCGGAATTTCTCAAAAAGCAGCTTGACCGTATTTCCAAATCCATTGAGCGGGAATAGTATATTCATTTCCGGTCTGGAAGATGCTCAATCAAAATATTCAATCTATTCTATTGATGGAAAACTCCTTCAGTCAGGAGTTATAGATAAGAATCTGCAGGAAATCGTAATTAACAATAGTGCAAAAAGGCGATCAACTTTTATTTTAAAAATTATTGGCAACAGTGAAATATCTACACATCTGATTATTACTGATGATTAGATATTGTTAAAGAATAATAATTAACATATATTCCTAATAATGAAAAAGTTAATAATATTTTTATTGGTCCTGTTCAGTATATCCAGTATGGGATTTTCTCAAAGTAAAACGATAAGCGGTTTAGTCCTCGATCATGAAGACTTTCCCTTAATTGGGGCAACTGTAGTGGCTCAACCAGCTGATGGCGGAGCTCCTATTGGAACAATCACAAACATTGATGGAGATTTTTCAATTACTCTACCTGAGTCGATCAATTCACTGATCATCTCTTATATAGGTTATGAAACTACAACAGTAGATATTGCCGGCTTGACGTATGTTGAAGTTAAGCTAAAGATGTCAACCTTAGGTTTGGAAGAGGTTGTGGTCACTGCCCTGGGTATCAAAAAGGAGAAAAAGGCACTGGGCTACTCCTTTTCTGATGTAAATGGTGATGATTTAACGACCAACCGTGATGTTAACTTCATTAACTCAATAAGCAACAAGGTGGCGGGTGTTAATATCTCTCAAACTGCCGGAGGTGCCGGAACATCTTCAAGGATTATAATCAGGGGAGTAAAATCCCTGTCAACCGAGAGTCAGCCATTGATTGTAATTGACGGTGTGCCTATCGACAACAGTGCTGATGGCGCTTCATGGCTTGGGGGACTCGATTATGGTAATAGTTTAATGGGGATTTCTCCTGATGATATTGAAACGGTTTCAATATTAAAGGGACCTAATGCAGCCGCCTTATATGGATCTCGTGCTGCCATGGGAGTAATTATGATTACTACGAAAAAAGGTACAGGGAGAGATCACTTGAAGGTAACGATCAATTCAAACTTTATGTTCGAAAGAGCTTATATCACAGCTGATTACCAAAACAGTTATGGGGCAGGTTATGGAGGTGGAATTCAGAAGCAGGCGCTGACGCCTGAGCAGGAAGTAACATATGGAGTTGATTCTGCTTATTATTACTATTCTACGGGTAGCTGGGGACCGGAATTGGATGGGACATTTGAAGTACTGAACTGGAACGGGGAATTTACGACCCTGGAAGCACAACCTAATAATGTAAAAGACTATTTTGAAGATGGGTATACGGCAAGCAATTCTGTTTCAATTGAGAATGGGAAAGAAGGTGTCAATTGGAGATTTTCTGCTGCGTCACTAAATAATACCGGCATTAAACCAAACAGTAGCTATGACCGGAAAAGCGTGAACTTCAATATAAATTCTAAACTGAATGATCTGGCTAGTTTTAGTTTTAAGGGAAACTATATTCGAGAAGATGCATTTAACAGAGTAGGCCAGGGTGATTCCCGGACTGGAGCCAGAACATTCGTGTGGATGCCCAGAAGCATTGATATCAACAGACTAAGGGATGATTATAAAAGCGACAATGGATTTGAACAAAACTGGTATTTTGCAAATGATTGGCACACAAATCCCTACTGGGAAGCTTACGAAAATTATAACAATGATAATAAGGACCAGTTTATTGGATATGCAAAAATAGATTTGAATTTAACACCCTGGCTGCATGGATTTGTGCGAAGCAGTATGGATACATATGTGTCCAAAAGATTCCTCAGAATTGGAAACAACGCACTTAGAGCCAACGGTGAGGGTTCTTTTACAGAACGATGGGTAAATTACAGATCGCTGAATCATGATTTTCTCTTAACTGCAGATAAAGATTTTGGAGAAGACTTTAAAATAAATGCAAATCTGGGTGGAAATTATTATAGTTACTGGTTAGACTACCAATCTTCTACTGTCAATGGACTAGCCGTACCTAATTTCTTCTCTTTGAATAATCCAAAATATCCTGCTGAATCATCGATGGGGTCAACTAAACGAGAGAAAGTTATTCAATCATTTTATGGATCAGCTCAGATGAGTTACAAATCATGGCTTTATCTTGAATTAACGGCCAGAAACGACTGGTCCTCTACCCTGCCGGTTGAGAATAATTCATATTTCTACCCTTCAATGAATATGAGTTTTGTGTTTACTGAGGCTTTCAATTTGAAGAACAAATATATCACCTTTGGAAAGGTTCGATTTTCGATAGCAGGAGTGGGTAATGACACAAACCCATATCAACTTTCAAGCGAGTTTATAAATCAACAATATGGAAACTCCCCGGCTATTTTCTTGAGCAGTAAGGGTTCAAAACCTGATCTCAGATCAGAGAATACAATATCCTGGGAAATTGGTTCCGATATGAGATTTTTAGCAAACAGATTGGGTATTGACCTGACATACTATAATGAGACAAGTTATAATCAAATTGTTACAGCTGAAATATCTAAGGCTTCAGGTTATAGTAGTATTGTTACAAATGGAGGTGAAATTGCAAACAAAGGAATTGAGCTTCAGTTCAACGCCTCACCATTGAAAGCTGCGGATGTTAATTGGGATGTTTCAATCAACTATGCAAGAAACACCAATGAAGTTCTGAGCTTAGCAGACGGTCTGGCGCAGATCACCATTACAAATGAGAGTCAAATTGATATCGTAGCCATCCCCGGAAGACCTTTTGGTGAGATAATTGGAACCACGATTACCAGGTTCTATAAAACAGATGGAAGCGGAAATATTGTTGATGACCCCAACAATGGCAGACCGCTACTCGATGAAAACGGCGCCTATATCATGGGGGAAAGAGATGTTATTGGAAATATCACTCCGGATTGGTCGGGAGGTGTTACCAATAGTTTTAGATATAAAAATCTTAGCCTCTCCTTCTCTGTTGGAGTCTCTGTAGGTGGAGAGATGTTTTCAAAGACCAATAAATACGGAAAAGACAATGGTCAGTTTGTTGAAACACTGGAGGGCCGCGAATCATGGTACAATGCAACAAATGCTGAAAAACTAATGGGACGCACAGGCTTATACAATACAGATGAAACTCCAATGCTGGATGGGGACGACAATCAAATGTTTGATGCTACATCAGATCCGGTTGGTTATGTCGCAGACGGAGTTCTCGCAGATGGATCTGAAAATATTAAAGGAATGGATCCTCAGGTATATTGGCATCAAAGAAAATGGGGAGGGATTGCAGAGTTGGATGTTTATGATGCCAGTTATGTGAAGCTCAGAGATGTTACGCTGAACTATAGGCTACCAGAAAATTGGTTTGCAAACAACTTCTTTACCAGTGGTTCCTTTGCAATTATTGGAAAAAACCTATGGCTGATCTATAGTGGTGTTCCACATATTGATCCTGAATCTTCCTTTAGTTCCGGCAACAATGGACTGGGTCAGGAATATGCAGCAATGCCTACCACCAGATCAGTTGGGTTTAATTTAAGACTGTCATTCTAAAAATATTATATATTATGAATATCAAATATTTAAGCAGTATAATTTTAGCAATAATTATCACTACCTCTTGTACTGATAATTTTGAAGAGATCAACACAAATCCAAATAATCCCTCCACAGCAGATGCAGATTACATATTTAATTATGTTCTCAAAGAGGCTGGAGGAGAATTTGGCGTTGTCACCAACTACAACTATACATATATCCAGCGATGGATTATGCAAACAGCAGCAGTATGGGGTAATTCTACCATGCCTCCCTACACCATTTTTGATCAATATAGAATTCAAATTATTTGGGAGTATTACTATTCAAACTTACTATTAAACAGTCATGTTCTGGAAAAAATGACAAAAGACGACCCTGAGCTGGTGAACAAATATGAAGTAGCCAGAATATGGAAAATATACTGTTTTCACAAGGTAACAGATCTTTGGGGTGATGTACCCTATTCCGATGCATTTGGATTACTTGAGAGCTATACTGACGAAACAATAAAACCTAAATATGATAGTCAGGAAAGTATATATGAGAATTTTCTTAGCATCCTTAAAGATGCTGCTTCAGGAATTGATCCGGAAAAGCCTTTCTATTCAAATGACATGATATTTGGAGGAGACCTTGACTTATGGGTGAAATTCGCAAATTCATTGCGTCTCCGACTTGCTGTCCGAAGTGGCAATGAAACGGTTGTGAATGAAATATTAACTGAGAATAATCTGATCTCTGATAATGATGAATCAGCACTCTTTCAATATATTGAAACGCAGGAATGGTGGAACCCATATTTTGATATTAATATCAACTCTAAAAACCCAACCAGTCCTGAATTAACAGGAACAACAACTCCCAAAATTAGTGAGTTACTGAAACTTCAGTTAGATGGCACAGATGATCCACGACTTGAAATCTATGCTCAAGCTGTTGAAACAGATAATGTAAGCTACCGGGGAGTCCCCAATCTTATGAATGCAACCCTTAAGGAAAATCAGGCAATGGGAATGGGTGTTTCAACAACATCATACATTGGACAATACTTTTCTGATAATCCTACACTTACCAAACCGCTCCTCTCCTATTCTGAAGTTTGTTTTCTGAGAGCTGAGGCAGCATTTAGAACATGGACAACAGAAGATGCTCAAATGTGGTATGAAAATGGAGTAAGAAGTTCTATGTCCTTTTATGAAATTGATGAAGTCGATATTGATGATTTTCTTGCAAATGACGGAGCATTTGACAATACCCTTGAACAAATCATGGTTCAAAAATGGATCTCTTTATTTCTAAATGGATGGGAAGCATTCTCAGATTACCGACGGACTGGATTTCCTCAATTGAAAAAATATGATCTTGAACTGGATGGTGTCAAAATAATAAGCTATGATTGGGTTGATGTTGATCGGAATACGCTGCCGGGCAGACTCCCTTATCCTGACGATGAGATAGATCTGAATAATGCAAATTATCTTGATGCGATTGAAATTCAGGGAGGTGACTCATATTATCAACAAGTTTGGTGGTCAAAGAAATTTGGAACAATAAATTACTAGGAAAGTCAATGATTAATAATAATTTCGCATTTGAAAAAAATAGCGCTTTTGAATTTATAATATGAGATATCTTTTAAAATATATACTATTCTGTTTCTTGATTCTTCTTTCTCTACAAAGCATAGCTCAGAGTGAAGGGAAAAATGAAATGAGAGCTACCTGGGTGGCCACGGTAGCAAATATTGACTGGCCCGCTCCTGCTGACAGAGGTGATGCGGCAGCTCAAAAGGCAGATCTTATATCTAAACTCGATCTCTATCAATCAATAAATCTTAATGCTATTTTTCTTCAGGTAAGAACTGAATGTGATGCTTTCTATAGTTCGACCTTTGAGCCCTGGTCGAGATATTTATCTATAAATCAGGGTGATGATCCCGGTTATGACCCTCTTCAGTTTGCGATTGATGAAGCACATAAAAGAGGAATTGAAGTTCATGCATGGATGAATCCCTATCGTTTGAGTGCGAAATTATATCCATCAGCAGATTATTTTCATTCCACACATATATATAAGGAACACCCTGAATGGGCAATGGAATATGAAACAGGCCGACTCCTTTTAAACCCCGGACTTCCGGAAGTAATGACCTACATAGGTGCTGTTGTGCAGGATCTATGCACAAACTATGCAATTGATGGTGTTCATTTTGATGATTACTTCTACGCTTACGAAGGAACATCATCTTCACTTGATGCAGATGAATTTGCAATGCATGGAAGTGGAATGACTCTTTCGGACTGGCGACGAGATAATATTAACCGCATGATTGATACTGTTTATTCAGTAATTCAGAAAGTAAATTCCAACATTAGGTTTGGGGTTAGTCCATTTGGCATATACAAATCGGGAACCCCCACAGGAATATATGGAATGGATGCATATAGTCAGATTTATTGTGATCCTCTGGCCTGGCTGAACGATCAAACCGTTGATTATTTAACTCCTCAGCTATACTGGCCAACCGGCGGAGCACAGGATTTTGAAACACTGGCCAATTGGTGGGCCGATCAATGTTTTGCTCATGACAGGCATTTATACACAGGACAGGGTACTTATCGATTACCTTATAATCCAGGTACAAAAAAGTCTGTCACGTACCAGGATGAGTACCTTCATGAATATAAAAGTTATTTCGATGATCTCATCGTCGTAAACACTGACTCTCTCGACCTCTCTTCTATGGAGGAGAGTTCATTAAAAGGCACAAGCGACCCTGTATCAGAATGGACATTAAGTGAAATTGGTCTTCAAATAGATATTGTAAGAAACAGACGAGACGAGAGCGGATTGGGAAGTGTTTTCTTTAGTGCAAAAGACTTTCAACGCGTGAATGGACTTGCTGATTATCTCGCACAATATAAATATACTCATCCGGCTATCATTCCTGACATAACATGGAAAACAGGTGAAATTCCTCAGGAACCTCAAAATATAAGATCTGTAAAAAGAGATGGGGCTTACTATCTAAAATGGGATTACACTGGTGAAATGAATGATCGTTTTGCAGTATACTCCACCATTGAAGCTATGGATTCCAGTCAGATAATTGCAATTTCTGAGAATATCAAAGCGATTGTATTTGAAGATTCCATTGCTTTCACAGATTTTGATTTTTCAGCAAACTCATCCATCGTCGTAACTGCAATTGCAGCAAAAGGAGCGGAAAGTCTTGCAAGCCAAATATATCTCCTCGATGTCGATTTTCCAACTGTCAATCTAATACTTCCGGCGAACAATGAATCCATCTCTCTGAATTCCCTCTTAACATGGGAAGGTTCGGAAGGAGGAGCATTATATAAACTTGAAGTTTCAGTTAACTCCAGTTTCAGTATTATTAACTATGAAAGCAATTGGATATCGGAGGAGCAAGCAGAAGTTAATATCCTGGAGCTTGCCGGAGAAACCGAATATTTCTGGAGAGTTAAATCAAAAACAGATATTGAAGGTCCCTGGTCAAATACCCGCAAATTTATTACAGCTTATCCGATTCATCCCCAGATTATTTATCCGAATAACCTTGCTCAAAATGTCAATACAACACTAAAAATTAAATGGTCATCATCTGTTGTTAGTACATTTATAGATGTCGAGATATCTGAATCAAGCAGTTTTTCAACACTCGCTGCAGAAGAGAGCTTTGATGCAGCTGATGGAGAAGGTACTCTCAATACAGAATTGGCCAAAGCGACCTGGTATTATATCAGGATAAAATCGAGAAATGCTTTTGGTGAAAGTGAATACACAAAATATAATCTATTTGAAACTACTGCTGGTGAAATACCTGATGTAACAGTATTACAACCGGCAGATATGTCTGATATGGCCTCTTATGATCTGTTTCAATGGGAGACTACAGCTACAACGGGGACTATTACTTATCTACTGGAGATTTCTATGGATTCAGATTTTTCAAACATAATTACAAATTCAGGCTGGATAAGTGAAACTCAAATTGCTCTTTCACAGATGCATTTAGAGGGCCAAAGAGATTACTATTGGCATGTCAAGGTAAAAAGTGAATTTGGAGAGAGCGAGTTTAGCGAGACCCGGAAATTTAAGGCAGCCTATCCTACCCGTCCATCCATCTTATCTCCGGCACAATTATCAATGGTTAATGATTTATGGCCCGAAATTGTATGGGACAGTGATGATGTCTCTGATTCCATATATATTGAAATTTCGACGAACGGTAACTTCGGAAATATTTACCATTCTGAAAGTTTTATTGCTTCTCCAAATAGCTCATCCATCACATCACGTCTAAAAGAATTTTCATGGTATTTCATTAGAGCAGCAGCAAAGAATGAATATGGATATAGCATATTTAGTGCAAATAAGTATTTTCAAACCAGCGAAGGAAACAGCATTGAATCTGAGTTTATAATCGATGGAGAAATAACCATATATCCTAATCCTGCATCCGATGAAGATATTATTCTAAGCATAGATGGAAGCTCTCAGGAAACAATAAAATTTACCATTTTTAATTCTTATGGAAGAGAGATAATATCATCATCCAATCTCAAAATGATTACTGAAGATAATGGAAAATTCATAATAAAAAATGAGGTGTTCAAAGATGAAGGCTTGTTTTATATTAAGCTTACTGATGGGAGTAATTACATGGTAAAACCTATTATAATAGTGAAGTAAACTGAAATGATTTCTTAAGAGGATATTGAAAATGAAGTTAATTGCCGACAGCGGTTCAACAAATACAGAATGGAGATTGCTTTCCTCGGGCTCCGCAAGAAGCTATAGTGGGAATGGTATTAACCCATTTTTCGTTGAAGAAGATCTTATCCTGAAGGAGATAGAAAGCCTTGGACTTCTGGAATTTAAAAACAGTATAACAGAAATTCATTTTTATGGCGCGGGCCTGGCTATCAGAGAAGTAAAAGAAATAATTCATAAACTCCTCCGGATAAGTTTCGGAGAAGATGTTCGCATATTTGTTAATGATGATATACTGGCCGCATCAAGAGCGTTATTTCATAAAGAATCCGGTATATCCTGCATCCTTGGTACCGGTTCAAATTCATCGCTCTATATAGAGGGGAAAATTATTGATAAAATACCTGCCCTTGGGTACATACTTGGCGATGAAGGAAGTGGAAGCGATATTGGGAAACGCTTAATAAATGCACTTTTGAAAAAAGATATAAGTGAAAATTTGCGAAAGAAAATTCTGAAAGAAAAATCACTCTCAATAGAGGATATACTTCTTAATGTGTATAAAAAGCCTCAGCCAAATAAATACCTGGCATCCTTTTCAACTATAGTAAATGATTATATACATGAAGATGAGATTAAAGATATCGTATACTCAGCATTTAAATCTTTTTTAAGAAAAAATATATCCAAATACAAAAATTACAAGAGTTACAATATTGGATTTATAGGATCGATTGCTTTTCATTTTAGAGATATACTGACCGAAGTTATGAAAGATGAAGGCCTCGAACTCTATAAAATACTGGATAAACCTGCAGATGAGCTTGCTGCTTATCACGCAAATAATTAATAAATAATAATTTCAACAATATGATTTCCTTAACCGAATCCTCTTCAAAATACGATAATCTTGAGCAAATGTCAGTAAAAGAGTTACTTGACAATATAAATAATGAAGACAGTACCGTTCATACAGCCGTAAATAAAATTCTTCCACAGATAGAAAAAGTTGTTGAGAAAATTATTCCACGCATAATGAAAGGAGGAAGATTATTTTATGTAGGAGCCGGTACAAGCGGAAGACTAGGTATTCTCGACGCCTCTGAAATCCCACCTACCTACGGAGTTCCTGATGATATTGTAATCGGATTGATTGCAGGAGGTGATGCAGCAATCAGAAAGGCCGTTGAATCAGCTGAAGATGATGAGAATGGGGCATGGAGAGATCTCGCAAAATTTAATCCTAAAGAGAATGATTCAATTGTTGGAATTGCAGCATCCGGGGGAACTCCCTACGTAATTGGAGCTGTAAATGATGCTAAAAAAGAGGGCCTATTTACTTCATGTATTACGTGTAACGAAGGAACAAAACTTGCCGCTGCTGTTGATATACCACTAGAAGCCATTGTTGGTCCTGAATTTGTAACCGGCAGTACACGGATGAAATCAGGAACGGCTCAAAAGCTTATTCTCAATATGCTCACTACAACTATAATGATTAAACTGGGCAGAGTCAGGGGGAATAAGATGATAGACATGCAACTGACCAATAATAAACTGATTGAGCGGGGATCAAAGATGATTGTTGATGAACTTGCAATAGAAATGGATGATGCCCGCAGACTCCTGTTGCTGCATGGTTCAGTGAGAAATGCTATTGAGAGTTACCAGAGTAGTTAGATTGCTTAAAAGTTATCCTGCCAGGATTTTCGCTTATTGTATTTCAAATCCGAAAGGATATTGGACTTCGCGTTGATCTGAAAGTTATAAGATTTATAATTTCCAAATGGGACAACCGATATACGCATCTCCCAACAGTGCAAATCTCTGTACAGACTTACATTGGTTGTAGTAAATTGCTTATTGAAAATGTCATAGCCCGTATTGAATCCGATCTTCCATTTTGGCGTAAGACTTAAATCCCCCGATGCCCTGACGGTTTGAATGATCGATGATTCATCAGTCCTTTTCTTATAGCTAAAGGAGTAATCAAACTTGAGGGACCATGGTACATCGAAATCAACATACTGACTGTAATAGTCATCTGCATTTGGATTATACTGATTGTTATTTGTATTCAGATCATTTGAATTACCAAATGGATCCGTCGATAAGGGCTCATCCATATCATCTTCCCCCTCTCCTTTGTCAGTATCCTGTTTCGACTTGAATGTGATACCCATGGAGATACTGGCCGCAGTTAAACGTACCAGCTTCCCCTCCTGCGCATAGAATGTTTGCTTGGTTCTTACACGCAAACTATCATAGCCAAACGGATCCATAACTCCACGGAAATTCAATGAAAGCTTATTATTGAATAACCTTGTGTTACCGTTCATACTGATAGTACTCCAGGATGGTGCGAGTGAATCCTTATTGAAGAGGTTATAATTCGTTGATAGATTAAAATTATCCAGAAGCTTAACTTTGCTGACCTCATCAATTGTATCATTCCTGGAACTCACTTTGGCTTCCAGATTATTTTTCAGGGAAAGGTTAATGGAACCGGCAGCACCATTAAAAGTTGGAGTGCCGTAAATCTGATCTTCATACATTGAGTATGTCTGTATAACGGTATTTCCATTTAAAGAATCAACCACGTCCCGATAATAGTTGGCTTGTATTCCGGACATATCAGGAGTATATGAGATACTGGCTGACGGAGTCATCATGTGCCTGATTGCCTCTACACGCCCATTTCCGGTAAACTGATACATACCATATATTTTTGGAGAAATGCCGGCACTGATTCGTGGCAGATACGCTTGCGCATAACTCAATCGGTTTTTATAAATCGTATCCTCTATAATGGGAGTGAAAATTGTCTCACCATCAACTACACTCTCTGTATGTCCAGAAACGAATTTCTCTGTATAACCGGTATAGAGCATGCCTTTATAACTAACATTTGGTGTTATGGTCATGCTTTGCAGCACCGCAATCTTCTTAAACGGCTTAATATTCAAGCTCAGAGGAATCTCATGTCTGAATCCATTACTCATATCATTCCAGACATCGCTTGTAAATAATGCCGTGTCAGTCGTTTTTATCCTGTTCTCAATCAAACTGGAATAACTTAACTGCACATTTTCATACCATTTCTTTGGTCCTACCCTCTTTTTCCTCTCAAATGGATTGATCCGGCCCATATTTAATGCCATTTTTGGCAATGTCATGTTAATAGAATTCGTCTTGCTATTTTGAGAGTGGTTCAAAGAGCCACTGAAATTAAACGGACTGTTAGGCCATGACTTGGAATAGGAAATACTGGATTGTTTTGTATTTGTAAGTACACTATTGATATTCCGTGTATGTTGCTGGTCATATGATGAACTTGAAAGGTTTACACTAGCCCTGAAAGTACTATTTGGACTTGCCTCTCTGGCCTGGGAATGATTCCAGTTTATTGAATAGTCATGAGATATTGAATAAGAATCAGTGTCTTTAATTCCACTTATATTATTAAAGTACTGTACATTAACACCTCCATTGAATTTATAGCGAAGATTATAGTTAGAACCAGCTCTTATTCCCCAGGTACCATTGGTATATATATCTCCTGTGATTCTAAAATCAAAATACTCATTCAAGGCAAAGTAATATCCACCATCGCGCAGGTAAAACCCTCGTCGCTCTTCTTCACCATATTGCGGAATGAGAATACCCGATGTTTTTGTTTGTGAATTTGGAAAAAAACCGAAGGGTACGCCAACTGGAAGAGGTATATCCTGAAAAACCAGGTATGCAGGACCAGAGATTATTTTATCCCCGGGCATTGAGATACCTTTGGTAATGGCAATATAAAAATGAGGATGTTCTGCATCACAAGTGGTATACTTGCCATCTTTAATATGTATATGTCCGTTTTTTTGCTTTTTAGTCACATGGGAGTGAAGAAAGCCTCCCTCCTGCTCCGTTATCACCTCCTCAATAAATCCTTTTTGTGTTTTAAAGTTATACCTGAGACGCTTTGCCTCATAACTACCATCTCCATCTGAGAAAATAGGTTTCCGTGTTACTTTACCCGTTGAATCCGGAATGCCATAGGCCAACACTTCCGATTTATTCATTTCATATTTTATATAATCAGCCTCCAGCTTTATATCACCATAGCTTATAACAGCAGATCCATATAATTCAGCAGTACCACCATCCATCGAGAAAATTATCGAATCTGAAGCGTCATAAAGAACTTCAATTGTAATAGCATCGCCAACACTACCAGAAACTTTCAGTGAATCACTTACAATTGAATCAGACACAAGCACCGTACTATCAATTGCCAATAATGGAAATTCTGTTGGTATATCAGTAGAATCGAGGGGAGAGAGAATCTCTTCACTATTCATTAATTCACTCTGATTCAATACAGATAGCGTATCATTTTCCTGTGCATGCAATAAGGTACATGTCAGCACAGTTAGTAACATAATGATAACTATCTTTGGACTGATATTTTGCAAAGTGAATATTCTATTAATTTTGTAATACTGAAAAGTGTGCAAATCTAATGAAATTCCTTCATATTATGATACCTTCAGATTCATTGCCACTATATTTTAAACGCACTACAGCAGTTTTTCTTATCTGCCTGTTGAGCTATTTTATTTCTATTGGAAATAACACGAATATAAGTTATTCCGACGTAAAGAATTCTATAAATACTGTTATTGTTGATGCCGGACATGGTGGTAAAGATCCCGGCGCAGTTGGGAAAAATAGCAAAGAGAAAGATATTGCCTTAAAAATCGCTCTTAAACTAGGTAAATATATTGAAGATAATATTGAGGGAGTCAAGGTTGTCTACACCCGCAAAACAGATGTTTTTGTCCCACTTCATGAGAGGGCAAATATTGCAAATAGAAATGAAGCCGATCTGTATATATCCATCCATGTAAATGCTAACAAAAAGACTGCACCAATGGGTACTTCATCTCATATACTGGGGCTACACAGGTCTGAAGAGAATCTCGATGTGGCTATTCGGGAAAATTCTGTTATCATGCTGGAGGAGGATTATGAGACTACCTATGAGGGTTTTGATCCGGAATCGTTAGAATCATACATTATTTTTTCAGTGATGCAGAATACTTATCTCAAGCAGAGTATTGAGTTTGCATCTTATGTTCAGGATCAATTCCGTGAAAGAGCAAATAGAAAAGACCGGGGAGTTGTGCAACAAGGCTTGTTGGTTCTGGCTCGCTCAGCGATGCCAGGTGTCCTCATTGAAACCGGATTTATTTCCAATTTACAAGAAGAGAAATATCTGATGACTGATGAGGGACAAGATATTATTGCATCAGCCATTTATCGCGCTTTTAAGCAATATAAGACGCGCATTGAAGATCGAAGTCATTTTACAGTGCTTCCTCCGGAACCGGAAAAAGAAATTGAACCTTTAAAAGAAATAGTCAAAACTGATGAGATATATTTCAGGGTTCAGATTGCCTCTTCAAAAAACAGGGTAAGTACAACACCCTCATCATTTAAAGGGCAAACTGATGTTGCGATCATAGAACAGGGTCGTTGGTTCAAATACACTGTTGGAGCTAATCTTACATATAGTCAGGCATTAAACCGTTGTGAAAGTGTGAAGAATGATTTCCCGGGCTCCTTTGTAATTGCTGTGAAAAACAATGAAATTGTTCCGCTAGGTGAAGCCTTGATTCAAATAAACAAGTAGAAATGAAGTCTGCATGGAAGCTCAGGCTAATTTAAAATTATGCAATGCTTCCTGGAACTATATTTGACAGCGGCTTTATGCCTTAAAAGCTTTAGCCCTCACCGAAGGTAATAAAGTAGATTAGAAAATAATTAATATCAATTGAAAAACATGAAAATCACCAGTGAAGTTAAGATCGGTGCAATTGGGATTGTTACAGCTGCAGTTATTTTTTGGGGTATTCATTTTCTTCTGGGAAAAAATATATTGCTTAACAAAAATATTTACTATGTCACCTATGACCTGGTTGACGGTCTTGAATCTGCAGCCCCGGTCGTAATGCAAGGATATAGAATAGGAATTGTCAACGATGTATATTTCGATCCCGAATCATCTCCCCCTTTCATTGTAACAATAGAAATTGAAAAGAGATACAGGATCAAATATGGAAGTGTAGCAGAGATATTCAGTAGTGATTTATTGGGTTCAAAGGCAATTGCTATTAACTCATCAGATAGCGATATTTATCATTCGGAAAAGGACACCTTGCTATCTGATCTCATTCCTGATATGCTTGCAACAGTCATGAATGAGCTCACTCCTATAATAAAGAATATTGATAATTTAACCCATACATTAGATTCTGTCGGCATCAGTTTAAATCAAATTCTGAATGATCCGGGTACACTCGAAATCATTAATAATATTAATAAGGTCTCCGGTTCAATTTCAGAGAGTCTCTCTGATGATGGAAAACTTGGTATTACTTTTGAAAACCTATCTTCCATAACTACCAGTCTGAAAAATCAAAATGAAGCGATCACAGCAACTATTAATAATTTGCACTCATTGAGTAGTGATTTTAAAAATGCCAATATGGATTCCATTCTGAATAACCTGGCATCTGTAACACTAAGTCTGAATAATATATCATCACAAATTGAATCGGGTGAAGGCACAGTAGGAAAACTACTTTATAACGATAGCCTCTATGATCATATTTCATCCCTGAGTGCAGATCTTGATTCTTTAATCCTTGACATAAATAATCATCCTGAAAAATATGTCAGATTTTCACTCTTTGGAAAATAAAATCTTCTACTTTTGACAGACTTAAGAATTTTTCGTTTTTTTGTTTTGACAACAGTGTTGATTTTTATGACGAATGAACAAGGTAAAACAGGTGCAAATTTAAACCAATAATTGAATTATCTTCTCTAAATGATTAGTAAACAAATTCTTAAGATAAAATAATGCTAATTGCTTTGTATTCAACTATTTAAGTTTTTATTCATTTTTTTTACTTCGCTAAATAGTTGATGCTAAATTCGATATAAAATAATTGAATAATTCAAGTACCCACACCCTTTTTTTATTACTATTTTTTCACAATCTTTGTTGTAGATACTTCTAACCCTTATTTCTGAACTTTAAACGAACTTTGATAATGCACGAACGTGTCTGGAACAATTGTCTCAACATTATCAAGGACAATGTGCCCTCAATTAGCTTTCGAACCTGGTTTGAGCCTATTGTCCCCCTAAAACTGGAAGAGGATGTTTTAACCATCCAGGTGCCCAGTCCATTCTTTTATGAATATCTGGAGGAGCAGTACATAGATATTCTTCGCAAGGTATTATTAAAGGAACTTGGTGAAAATGCCAAACTGGAGTACAATGTTGTTATGCAAAACAATAGCTACAACAACAACAAACCATACACCGTCAAATTCCCTGCTAAAAACAGCAAGGAGATTAAAAACAAGCCGGTTTCTTTCCCACTTAACTCATCCGAACATTCTATAAAGAACCCTTTTATTATACCGGGAATCAAGAAAATGGAGATTGATCCGAGGTTGAATCCTGGAAATTCTTTTGATAATTTTATTGAAGGTGATTGTAACAGACTGGCACGTTCAGCCGGATATGCTGTAGCGAATAACCCTGGAGGAACAGCATTTAACCCGCTACTAATATATGGTGACAGTGGTTTGGGTAAGACTCACCTTGCACAGGCAATTGGTATAGAAGTTAAGAACCACTTTCCTGATAAGACTGTTTTATATGTCAATGCAAATAAATTTCAGACTCAATTTGTAGATGCCATCCGGAATAATAATAAAAATGATTTCCTTCATTTTTACCAGATGATTGATGTATTGATTATTGATGATGTTCATGAGTTTGCAGGAAAAGAAAAGACACAGGATACTTTTTTCCATATCTTTAACCATCTGCATCAGTCAGGCAAACAACTTGTTCTGACTTCAGACAAGCCTCCGGTCGAGTTACAAGGATTGGAACAAAGATTAATCAGCAGGTTTAAGTGGGGATTATCGGCTGATCTTCAGTCACCCGATTATGAAACCAGAATTGCCATTCTAAAAAAGAAGACATACAACGATGGTATAGAGATGCCTGAGGATGTGCTGGAATATATTGCTACCCATATCACGGATAATATTCGCGAACTGGAAGGCGCTTTAATTTCTCTGCTTGCACAATCAACACTCAACAAAAAAGAGATTACACTGGACCTCGCTAAGGATATGATTGATAAACTTATCAAGAATACCAAGAGGGAGATTTCAATTGATTATATTCAGAAAGTTGTTTGTAATTACTACAATATCGGACTTGAGCAATTGCAGTCAAAGACAAGAAAGAGGGAGATTGTTCAGGCAAGACAGGTAGCTATGTTTTTCTCAAAAAGCATGACTAAATCATCTCTTGCCACAATCGGATCTCAAATTGGAGGTAAAGATCATGCTACAGTATTACACGCATGCAAAACTGTGAATAACCTTGTTGAAACTGATAAACGATTTCGAATTCAGGTCGATGAGATTGGAAAGAAACTTAAAATGTAAAATATAAACAGGTTCATATTTGGACCTGTTTTTTTTATCTGATAATATATGCACTTTCTTATTCTATGCATTCTCTCGTCTACTGGTGTTTTTGTTGTATTCAAATTTCTTGACAAAAAGAATATACTCCCCTACCCTGTCATCCTTATCAATTATTTGGTCGCAACTATTCTTGGATTTCTCCTGAACTCTACTGAACTGTCTCTCAAATCCATCATCTCAATGCCTTGGTTACCCATTTCTTTTTTAATTGGGCTACTCTTTATAATGCTGTTTTTTGTCATAGCACGATCCACAAAAATTGTAGGAATTTCAATCACGACAGTGGCCAGTAAAATGTCGGTCGTATTTCCCATCATCTTTTCTATGCTTATTGATAAGTCTGACATTCTGACTACTATAAAATTATTTGCTATAATAGTGGCTCTGATGGGAGTTATGCTAACCATATATACTCCAGATTCAAACGCTGGATTGTTAAAAAAAATCACTCTTCCACTTATCCTGTTTATAGGATTGGGCCTTGTAGACTCACTCGTGAAATTTTCCCAGCACAAATATGTCGACAATCAGGATAGCGCACTTTTTAGTGCTATTTTATTTTTTATCGCTTTCCTAAGCGGGATTATTTTACTTCCTTTTAGAAGAGATGCTATTCCTCACTTTAAGAAATCTACCACATGGATTTGGGGCTTAGTATTGGGAATAGTGAATTTTGGTTCTATCTACCTGATGATTTACGCTTTAAATTATGTCGGTTCAGATGGAACAGGAAGTGACAGCTCTGTTATTTTTGGCTTAAACAATATTGGTATTGTTACTTTAAGTGTGATGGCAGGAATACTTATCTTCTCTGAAAAATTAAGAGCAATAAACTGGATCGGTATTGCTCTTTCGCTTGTTGCGATTGTTCTGTTTTCAATTTCATGATATGACTAAAAGTTATTTTACGATAGAATCTGCTTCAAAGGGACTTTTCAAGGATCGGGGAAGTAAATTCTATTCCTTTGTATTTCCCGTATCGACAGAAGCTGAGATCCGTTTTCATCTGGAGCAACTCCGAAAAGAATACCATGATGCCAGACATCACTGCTATGCCTGGAGATTAAGGCCTGACCATAGTCTTTTTCGTGCAAATGATGATGGAGAACCTTCCAGTAGTGCAGGCAAACCAATCCTTACTCAAATCGAGTCTCGTGAACTTACAGATGTTTTAGTGGTGGTTATCAGGTACTTTGGAGGTACACTTCTGGGAGTAGGAGGCCTGATCAATGCATATAAAACAGCAGCAGCTGATGCCCTCGAAAAATGCAATATTTCAAAAAAGTATATCTATAATTCCTTCGAAGTAAGATTTGAATACAGCCTGATGAATTCAGTGATGAAAATTATCAAGGATCACGAGCTTAAGAATTATGACCATCACTTTGAAATGTCATGTTCATTGAAAATTGATGTCCGTATTGATAAAGCGGAAGAGGTGTTGAACTTGTTTGATACATTATCGGCGTGTGAGATATTAAAGGTGGAATAACCGTACTGAGCATAGCTACAAGAGATAAAAAGCTCTCTCCTTTGCTAAGTTCCCCACTCTGAAAGGGTACTTACAGATGATAAAATACCGAACAGGATAATAGTTATGAATATAATATCAACAATGTAAAAAGCAAAACTTGTCAATTGTATATTTGTATTAAATACCCATTTATGAAACGAACAAGCAATAAATTAGTATTGATCATCCTGATCAGTAATGATATTTTTTGCGTGAGCGTTCAGCTTAGCTGAATCCTTCGGGGTTCATCTGATCAATTAAATAATTATTAACAGATGAAAAATAAGAGTTTAGTTTCTATCTACGATTTCTCAAAGGATGATTACATTAAAATCCTTGAACTTGCAGCTGAGTTTGAAATGAACCCGACGCAGGATATTCTTAAAGGACATGTAATTGCCACGCTATTTTTTGAACCATCAACCAGAACCCGTCTTAGCTTTGAAAGTGCCGTCAGTCGACTCGGTGGCAAAGTAATTGGCTTTTCAGACTCAAGTTCTACAAGTGCTTCAAAGGGAGAGACACTTCGCGATACAATTCGCATTGTAAGTAATTACAGCGATCTGATTGTAATGCGTCACCCGCTGGAGGGCAGTGCCAGGCTGGCAAGTGAATTTGCTTCAGTGCCAGTGGTAAATGCCGGAGATGGTGCAAACCAGCATCCTACCCAAACGCTCCTGGATATGTATTCAATCAAGAAAACTCAAGGTACGCTTGATAATCTGAATATCTTCATGGTTGGAGATTTGAAATATGGAAGGACAGTCCACTCCTTACTAATGGCATTGTCTGAATTTAATACCACCTTCTATTTTATATCTCCTGACGAGCTGAAAATGCCTGAAGAGTATAAAATTCTTCTTGATAAAAAAGGATTAAAATACCATGAAGGCCGTGATTTCCAAGAGTATGTTTCTGATGCTGATATAATTTACATGACCCGGGTGCAGCAAGAACGTTTCACAGATCCTATTGAATATGAACGTGTAAAAAACTCCTTCCTGCTTAAAAAATCTATGATTGAAAATGCAAAAGAGAACATGAAAGTACTTCATCCCCTGCCCCGTGTAAATGAAATTGCTCTGGATGTTGATGATACTCCGCAAGCTTATTATTTTCAGCAAGCTCTGAACGGTGTATATACTCGTCAGGCAATTATTACTTCAATTTTGGGACTCAAATAATATGACTATGAAAGATAAGCAACTGAGCGTTAGCGCAATTAAAAACGGAACGGTAATTGATCATATCCCTGCAGGGAGCCTTTTTAAAGTAATTTCTATTCTAAAACTTGACAAGCTGGAGTCGATGGTGACCTTTGGAAACAGTTTTGAAAGTAAAAAGCTTGGAAAGAAAGGGATTATCAAATTGTCTGAGGTATTTTTTGAGACAGAGGACATTAACAAGATCTCTCTTGTGGCCCCAACGGCGAAATTGAATATCATCAGGGATTATGAGGTGGTGGAAAAGATGAAAGTCGAAATTCCCGATGAGGTGACTGGCATCATAAAATGTGTGAATCCAAAATGCATAACGAATAACGAAACGGCGACTACTAAGTTTGCGGTGATCTCAAAGGAAAAAGTGCAGTTGAAGTGTTATTATTGTGAGAAGATAACGAGTCAGGATAATTTGGTGATGGTGTAGAGTGGAGTTAAAAAGAAGAAAAGAGAAAAAGAGGATTTACCGCAGAGTTAGGGTGGAGTCGCTGGCGCTTATGCGCAAAGTTTCGCAGAGTTTTTAGGCTGCATTATGTATGGGTGGAGTCGCTGGCGCTTATGCGCAGAGTTTCGCAGAGTTTTTAGGCTGCATTATGGGTAGAGAATTTAAATAGAGTAAGAGATAAATCTCTTTGAGGGATAAGAAAAAAATGAGGCTGTCTCAAAAAGTAGAAACAGCCTCATTATTATAAAAATATTCGGAATAATTATCTGATCCTGTCTGCAGCTTTCACCATCAGCTCATCTTTCTGTATTCTCTTAAAAGCAAGGAATAACAAAATGAGCATGATTGGAGGAATAACAATTCTCCATTGAAACATAAATTGCAGACCATCGAAGTGATGCATTATGTAGCTCACATAATAGTAGGATAATCCAATTAATCCAAGGTTAAAAATCATCAGGAAGATAGTCAGCCTCATCTGTCTTTCTCTTTTCATATATGAGAATATTGTCAAAAATGACAACACTGCAGATAATCCAAGCATAACTGTTACCGGCCAGGAAGAAAGATTTAGTTTCTCTCCCTGCATATCAAATGCTCCTGAATGTCTGAAGAAGATTCCTCCATCCTCAAGAGTAATGAATGCAAGTGGTCCTGTAAATAACAATACTGTTAGTACAAAAACTAAAAGCAGATAAACTGACTGTCTGCGCTGAATCATAGACCTGTCAATAATTAATTACCACCAAGTATCAATGGCAAACCATCTTTTCCGCTACCAATAACTACAACTTTTGCATTTGGAGATTGTGACAGTTCCAATGTTGCATCGATTCCCTTTTGCTTCAAAATATTTGGAGTAATTGATGAACTGATAATTCTATTATAATCAGCTACACCCTGAGCCTCAATTCGTTTCTTATCTGCTTCACTCTTGGCTCTTTCAAGAATAAACTGATATGCCAATGCAGATTGTTGCTCTTCAAGTTTCTTCTCAATAGCATTTTTAATCGTCGATGGAAGAACAATAGAGCGAATAAGCAAGTCCTTCATTACGATGTCCTTTGCGGCAAGTGCCTCTCGGGCATTATCAATAATAGCAGTTTCTACTTCACTTCTCTTGGTGGAGTATATTTCCTCAGCAGAGAATCTCCCGGTTACTTCACGTACGGCAGATCTCACATTAGGAATAAGCATAATTGAAACATAATCATAACCAATGTTTTCATGAAGATATCCAATCTTGGTATACATTGGATTGAAAATAACAGTGACATCAACACTAATAGAGAGACCACCCTTATCCAGTACATCCATTGTCTCCTCACTCTTCTGCTCTTTCACGTCATATCTGATGACATCATTCCATGGAGCAACAACGTGAAAACCCGGAATCTGAACATTTTCCTTGTCCAGTCCACCTGCGAATTTCTTAAAGATTACAGCTCTTTCTCCCGGCTTAATAGTGTAAAACATTTTGCTTCCAAAAAGG
>JAUUZQ010000161.1 GCA_030589895.1 Bacteroidales bacterium | reverse complement strand
GACATATAAGGGATGATGCCCTATAACAACTACAGGATACTTTTTTATGCTTTGCTTATTAAGCGTTTCTTTAAACCAGCGATCATGTTTTTCCGACTCATTACCGACATTTACTTTCCATAATTGAGTATTTGTCACTATAAATGAATAACCCTTCTGATGAAATTCATAATAATCCTTTCCAATAGTATTTCTGTAATAACTTAGCGTAGTGTCGTTCGGGACATTTCCAACATCATGATTTCCCGGAGCATTATAACATGGCATTTTAAAACCTCCCATAATATCTGTAAAGTCCGAAAATGTAGTATCGTTTGGATGTTGAACAAGGTCGCCACATATAACAACAAAATCAGGATCGAGTTCATTGATTAACACAACAGCCCGTTTGAATTTTTCTATGTCATTTTCATAACCTTTAGAACCAAATCCTAACTGAGTATCGCATAGCTGAACAAAAGAAAATACTTTATGCTCTCTTTCTGTGCAGGAAATGCTGAAGACAAGCAGTGCAATTATTAAATATTTATTGAATTGTAAAATCATAATACTTTTTTTAAATATGAAACACGTTTGTATAGTTGACATATAGCTCTTTTTGTTTTACCTAGGGCACGTGATATATGCAACTGAGTCGTTTTCTAAATAGTTAGTTTGGTAAGTCTAAGATATGGAATATTTGGGAATTTGAGCATTGATTAAGTAACGACTATTCAATAGCATTTCTACTTCCTGTATTTGCCAGGCATCTTGCAAGGCAGTTTTTCACTCTATTCAGGGAGTGTATTACGTGGAGTGCAATAGCCGTGCGGAATACCTCCTGAAAGGGCATTAAAAAACCTCCACCTGTTAGGGTGAAGGTTCTTATTCTTGGTGATTCACCTGAGGCTCGAACTAATGCTCCGAATCGTTGTGATAGTGCCTAATGTTGAATCTGTACAAATTATTTGTATGGCAAATTGGCAGGCAAAACAGCAACTTTATACAGTTTTAGGGTATGAAATGAGTGCCCAGTAAAAGTGAAATGAATGGATTTTTCAGATTCTGACCTGATTTCTACCGTTTTTCAGCTTGAATTGGAGCTTATCAAATCAAATCCTGCCTATATTTGATACCCAGACATATTGGTATCACTGCGATAGAGGTATGATTGAGTACCAAATCTATGATAAATGCAACTTTAGATGGGGTTGCTCCAGCACTATCATTGTGTACCGAAATATACCCTATCAGACCCACCCCGTCAGAAAAAACGGTTTTGGGTTTCTGGAAAACACCCCCTTGTGATTTGAGTAAGTGCCAGGGAATAATATATGTGCGGTGCAAAAGTTATGGATGCATTCTTAAAGGCTCTCTCGCTTCATTGGAGCTCGAATATCGAACGTTCTTCAGCCAGACCTTTTTAACGAAAAAAATTCACCTGAAATGACTTCTTCATTTTTTATTTTTTTTCTTTCTTCCTTCTTGGCTTCCTTTTCACTAATCTCTTGTTTAATTGATTCATCCTGAAAATAACTCATAAATGACTTTTCTGAGATAATTCTGATATCGGCACCTTTGTTGTTTAGTTCGATAGCCTTTCTGTGCTTCGAACTTTTATCATTTCCTTTTAATTTCCCGAGTTCTTGATGTCCTACGACTAACACATCAACTTTCTTTGATATCCCGCTTGCTACTTGAAATCCCAATTGAGATGATATATCGGCTGCCCTTTGCCTCGATATAACAAGTTCCCCAGTGAATAGAATTGTTTCCCCAAAATGTTCCCCTTCTAAGTTACCTTCCATTGAAATTGTAGCCACTGAAGTATATGGTTTCCCACTAAGAGTAAACAGAATTCGTTTTTTCCAATCCTCAACCTTTATCCCAGACTGTTTTATTGCTGCAAGAAAAACCTGGCCACAGATTATTGAATCTTCTAGGGCGTCATGAGCCTTATATTCAATTCCAAGTTGCTTCGCCATATTTTCGAGACCATAACCCTTATATCTAAATTCCTCCCATGTTCTACGAACAACCTTTGTTGTATCCAATAAATCTAAGGAAAGCAGATCAAATTCATATTTTTCACAAGCTCTCTGAAAAGCAACTCTATCAAAGGCACTATGATGGATTAGAAGTTCTCCGGTCAATTCTTGGAGTTTATCATAAACAAGTTGAAAGGTCGGCTTACCTGACACATCCTTGGGCTCAATCCCGTGGATTTGAATGTTATATTCATCAAAGTAATCTTCTGGGTCAATTAAAGACACATAAGTGTTAGTCAATATACCATCAGTAAATTCAGCCAAACCAAACTGACAAATACTGGAATAGTCTGGATTCGCAGTTTCAAAATCAAAAGCATAAAACTTCATTATTATTGAGTGCTTGTGAAGATTTTTATAGTTCGTGAACTAGGAATAGATAAATTTACTAAAAAAAAGAATACATGTGTGATATTTCAACTCCTCATCAATGAAGAATGAAGAATTTTACAGAATGATCACTCCCATAATCAATTTTATTCCTGCGCCTTACCTGTCATGGGTACAAACCTGACAGGATACTGATATTGACTGATGAGTTTACCTTTATTATTGTATCTCATCACAATAAGATATTGGATCTCATTTACGCCTCCAACCGGAATGACGATCTTTCCACCAGCTGCCAGCTGATCAATGAGTGGTATTGGAACCTCCTCCGGGGCACAGGTAACGATTATCTTGTCATACGGAGCATGCTCTTTCCATCCTTCGTAGCCATCACCAATTTTTACATGCACATTTACATATCCCAGCTCTTGCAGCAAAAGCTTTGATCTCTTTCCCAGCTCAGGAACGATCTCAATTGTGTAAACCTTACATCCCATTTCAGCCAATACTGCCGCCTGGTAGCCACTTCCGGTTCCGATTTCCAGTATCCTCTCCCCTGCTTTCACCTTCAATAACTGAGTCATAGAGGCCACAATAACCGGTTGAGAAATGGTTTGAGAATAGCCTATTGGCAAGGGTGAATTCCGGTAAGCATAAGATCTATATTCCTTAGGGACGAATAAGTGCCGGGGAACTTTCCCAATAGCATCGAGAACTTTCTGATCACTTATATTAATTCCACGGTAATTAGCTATTTCATTTACCAGGGCCTCCCGGTCATATATTCGTTCATTGAAACCCGGATGCGTGGATAGAATTGTATCAGCAGGATTTATACATATGCCGGAAATGCAGATGAAAAGCATGGATATGAAAAAGGTAAACTTCATAGAAGCAATGATTTTCAGACAATTTACGATATTTTTAAGAAACAGGATTTAGCAAAGCTTTGCGAAGTATCTGTTAATGTATTGGGATTATCTATTCGGTATTTATACAGTCCTTGTATCCCCGATCGCATATTTCAGATCCGGACTGTTCTTTTATCCTGGAACAAAGTATTTTATTTCTTGTTATACTGAAAAAGAAAAATGGAACTCATATATCATACTATTTTTTCTATTTTTAGGTTTAGAATTCAGGTACCCCGGTATCTTCAAATATTTAATGTAACAGCAAGTATGAAAAGGATAAGTACAATATTGATAGCAATAGCAATTCTCTCAGTCATGGCAACATCATGTAAGCCTGATCCTGAAGAGGTGGAGAAGGATATATTGACACAATGGATTTGGGATGTTATGAATGAGATCTACCTTTGGTCCGATGATGTGGACCAGAACCTCTTCCCGACTGAAGAAGACCCTAAGGATTTCTTTTACCAATTATTGAATCCCAACGACAGGTTCTCCTGGATTGTGGATGATCACCAGGGACTGATCAACAGTTTCAATAACGTTGAACTTTCAAATGGAATATCTCCATATTTTATAAGGGTTTCTGATTCAGATAATGTAATAGTGATAGTTGAGTATGTTGCCAAAGACTCGCCTGCTGATATAGCTGGAATAATGCGTGGCGATATAATTACAGATATAAATGGAACTGAAATAGACATTGATAACTATATAGACCTGTTTTACAGTGAAGTAGCAACATTGACATTTGCATATTATAGCAATGGAGCAATCATTGCCAATGGTGTTGAACATACGCTTACGGCAGTTGTTATTGACCAGAATCCTGTGAACCATTACGAAATAATCAATTACGAGAATAATGATATAGGCTACATTGCATATACTCATTTCACTGCAGGTGAAGGTGATAAATGGCTCGATTCACTTGATTATATCTTTGCTGAATTACAGACCGAAGGAGTAAAAGAACTTATTGTTGACCTTAGGTACAATCCGGGAGGTTCAGTTTACCTTGCTCTTCATATCGCTTCAATGATCAGTCCGGCAACTGTTCCGGGAAATAACAATCCATTCGTGAATTTTAAATGGAATAATCTTTACCAGAACTATTTTATTCAGGAAGATGGAGTTGATTCAGACAACCTCGTTATATTCTTTGAAGAAGCTCCATCGTATAATCTCGATCTCAGCAGTGTTTATTTCCTGACCACATCACACTCTGCCTCAGCTTCGGAGTTGTTGCTCATCGGATTAGATCCCTATATGGATGTGGTACAGATTGGTGAATATACTTATGGAAAATGCTACGGTTCCATCACCATTGCGGATACAGAAGAGCCCATAAGACATGAGTGGGCCATGCAACCCATTGTTTTCAAGTTTGCCAATGCATTGGGATATACTGACTTCCTGGATGGTATTCCACCAGATTATGATGTAGAAGACTTTTTGCTGGAGGCAAAGCCATTTGGTGACATAACTGATCCTCAGCTTGCAAAGGCACTGGAGCTGATTACCGGTGTTTCACCCATAGTTAAGAAATCTCAGGCTGTTCACGTGCAGTATGAGTTGCTTGCCGATCCTGTGAGGGAAATGAAAAACAGGGCTGTGCTGGAGGGGAATGTTTTGAGGTAGAAAGGAGAAGGGAAGAAAAGAAAGGGTCCCGTGGGAGGAAGATGAGAAATGTTTTAGTTGGAGCGGCCTTGATTTATGAGGGCTTTGTTGATCTTCTGCATAAAACCCGGACCATTATAGATAAATCCTGTATATACCTGGATAAGTGTTGCACCTGCATCCAGCATATTCAGGGCATCTTCCACTGTAAGTATTCCTCCTACTCCAATAATTGGAAGTTTTCCTCCGGTCTTCTCTGAAATGTAACGAACCATCTCCAGACTTCGTTTGGTAATAGGCCCTCCGCTTAATCCACCATTGGCAATAGATTTTACTTTTTCAGGAGATGTTTTCAGTCCATCACGATTTACCGTTGTGTTTGTAGCAACGATTCCATCAATACCAAACTTCTCAACTATCTCAACAGATGCGTCTATTTGCCCTTTATTCAGGTCAGGAGAGATTTTAAGCAGTATAGGGATGTAGTTACTCATCTGCGCACGAACTATCGCTAAACGGCCTAAAATAGCTTCTAAACCATCCTGATCCTGTAGCTCATGGAGATCTGTTATATTCGGACAGCTGACATTTACAACGAAATAATCGACATGCGGATAGAGTCCGACGAAACATTTTTCGTAATCTTCTACCGCTTCAGCATTGGGTGTTAGCGTATTTTTTCCAATATTTCCACCCACAATAAGATCTGTCCGTCGCTTCTTCTTTAATTGAATAATCGCAGCATCCAGTCCTTCGTTGTTAAAGCCCATACGATTTATAAGACCTTTATCTGCAGGAATCCTGAAACTACGTGGCTTTGGATTACCTGGCTGTCCCTTGGGTGTAACAGTTCCAACTTCTATATGGGAAAAACCAAAGTCAGAAAATTCATTGTATACGAGAGCATTCTTGTCAAATCCAGCTGCCAGTCCCACTGGACTGCTAAACTTCATACCCAGGAAATCAATTTCCAGCAGATGATGTTTCTTTTGGTAGACACAGCGCGTAAGGCCCGGAATACCGGGGATTCTGAAGAAGATCTTAAGAAAACCAACAAGAAGATGGTGTATGGACTCAGGCGACAGAAGGAAGAGAATAGGACGAATGATATAACGATACATCTATTTTTTTTGGCAAAGATAAGAGAAATCAGGAATCAGGTTCATAGGTATGGAATGAATTGTCGCTATAAAAAAGAATCACCCTTGTTACCTTCCTGGTTTCGTTCAGTGCATTTTGATTGGATAATAAAGTATTTCCTGCCTCTGTATTGGGAATATCAGGGGAAACAGAAGAAATATCACCTGCATTTGAAGCCTCAGGAGTAGTCTTCTCCTGACTAATTGTTCTAATGTCAGCAGAATTCTGCGTTGCAACATCTTCTTCCTTTGTAGCCTGGTCAAACAAGCCACCAGAAACGTAATTACCCATATCCTCATACATATCACCTTCTTCAAGTATCAGCCAATCAGCATTTAACAAAGGAAAAGCTTTTAGCGTTTTTTGTAAAAAATCAAAGCTTGGTTTGTTTCTACCCGACAAAATATGAGATACACTGGAGCGCTGCACGCCAATAATATCAGCAAATTTTGATGAGGACAATTGCTCCGTATCCAGTAGCTTTAATAAACGATCTTCCATAGCAGTATGTATTTGTTACAAATGTAACAATATATAAGTTTACAATTGTAACATATTACTGTTTACAATTGTAAACTTAGTGAATTTAGGTGTAATATTGTCTTTAGTGGTGTGGGCGGGCGCTCTCTAAAGACTCAGGTATATAAGGTAATACCGATATATTCTATTGGTATTATTCGATTGATCACTTATGTTTAATTATCAGTATATTATAGCTCACTTAATTGTCTGACAGAGGCTGCCAGGCACCCTGTATTTCATGATTTCAAGGGGATAATTGTTGATGTGGACTAAAACATTACTTAAAATACCTTTAATTATTGGTATTAAGCATGTTATAACTCAATATTTACAATCTATAAGCGAATTAAGCCTGGTATTTCAGGTATATTAGTGATTGCTTCTATCTTATACTTTATATAAAGTTTATAATTGACTGTTTATTAAGTGATTATAATTTAGAACTTACGATTTGATATTCACATATTTACTGATTACAATTGTAACCGGAAATTCCATTCAGCGTGG
>JAUUZQ010000118.1 GCA_030589895.1 Bacteroidales bacterium | reverse complement strand
TTCATTTATCTTTAAATCCCAATATCGATATTGATCAGATGATTGACCAAAGCTTAGCTTTAAATAATGAGCAGGTTTAAGTCTGCTAATCCCTTTATATGCAGAAAGAGTTTCAGTTCTCTCTATAGAGCAAATGGAATCCAGGATATACTGCTCTCTGATTTCAAACTTGAAACCGGGAAGGCTTTTAAAAGCAGTTATTTGCGAAGCCACAGCCAGGAACCCAGGTTGATCAACATAATAGAGAGGTCTGCATCCGAAATGATCTCTTGCGCAGAGAATCTCATCCCTCCCGGGGTCCCATATTACAAAAGAAAAATCCCCATAAAGATGTGACAGGCATGCCTCCCTCCACTTCAAATAAGCAAACAATATTAGCTTACTGTCAGAAAAGCTTTCAGCTACATTCCACTTAATGCCTAGTTTCCCGGCTAATTCCCGCCTGTAATCAATTCTAGAATCCGACACGATATAACAACCCGATTTGTCATCAACAATGAAACAACCCGGATTCATTGAATCCTGATCAGATTCCATCGCAATCCCAATCCTTTTACCAACAAAGACCCATGAATATGCACCATCATGTTCTTCCAGCGAATCATTAAGAACACTCGCGGTTTCTTCGTTAACTGACTTATTAAAAAGTAAGAAGAATGAAGCCATGGCTACAAAAATAGAAGAATCCCGTTTGTTATCTATCTTTGTCAGAAAAGATTGAATAAGTACTATTATAAAGTATATGGTTTAAATATTTGCTCTGAATTGGAGCTTCCTGAGTTAAGCCCGGTTCAGAATATTAATGTAGATGCTAGCATTGGCTTTGGTAAGGTTCCTGAACATCTGCCCGAAGTAAGAGGATCCGGGGTCTTATTTGAGGCAGCTGTAAACGATTTTCTATTCAAATTTAAAGGCATTGGCCGATACAGGGTACAAAACGGGAGAAGGATTATAATTCAACCCGAAGGAGAAGCCCTTCCCGCAGAGATAAGATTGGTTTTATTGGGATCAGGTATTGGAGCTTTACTGCATCAGCGGGGAATGATGGCCATTCATGGCAGTGCAATAACAGATGGAAAGCAGACCGCGATCGTCTCAGGACAATCAGGTGTCGGGAAATCCACCCTTGCAGCAGGCCTGCATGAGCTTGGTTATTCAGTCATTGCTGATGATATTTCGGTTATTGGCCTGAATGGGAAACAGCAATTCATAGTAGAGCATGGGATTCCCCATTTAAAACTTTGGAAAGATGTCTTGGCCCACTTAAACCAGGCTGATGACTTAGCAAAGGTGAGACCTCAGCTTGATAAATACAGGAAACCCATTCCTGTTCTGGAAGAAGAAGCACCCCGCCTATCAAAGATAGTCATATTAAACCCCTCAAATTCAACAGATTTCTCTTATTCAGAAATCCTTGGCAGAGAAAAATTTCATCTCTTACGTACGAATACCTATCGCTTGCAGTTTATTGATAAAATGAATCAGACTGAGGCACATTTTCGCAATCTGTCCCAGCTGGTTAATTCCATACAAATGTTCCATGCCAACAGACCGCATGATCCGAAAAACATCCTGGAATTCTCAAAATCCATATCTGAAATCATTTTTAATACCTGATGCCTGAAGCTAAAAAAAATATGGTCTGGTTGGCATCCTATCCCAAGTCGGGAAATACATGGTTTCGTATTTTTCTGAGTAATTTGTTTTCTGATTCCCCCCTGGCAGTCCATATTAACGATCTGACCGAAACTACAATATCGAGCAACAGGAGTATAATAGATAGCTACCTGGGGATGCACTCCTCAGAATTAACAGCAGAAGAAATAGATAAACTTCGGCCACAGGTATTTAAAAGATTTTCAAATGAAAAGGGAGAAACTGCATACGTAAAGACGCATGAAGCCTGGACATTAAACAGCCTGGGAATTCCCATATTCCCGAAAGAAATTACGAAAGGTGTACTTTATATAATCAGAAATCCTTTGGATTTAGCAATTTCCTATGCCTTTCATAACAATGAATCCATTGATGAAACTATTTCCATATTAAATAATGAATTTTCGAAACTCTGTGAACAAAAGCTTAAGCTAAACATTCAGACCCAACAGTTGTTAAGCTCATGGTCAAATCATGTGAGCTCCTGGATAGACGATTCAAAACTCCCGGTTCATGTAATCAGGTATGAAGATATGCTGGAGCATCCCCTGAATGCATTCAAAAGAGCTGCCGATTTCCTGCATCTTAAATATGAGGAATCGGAAATAAAAAAAGCGATAAATAAGAGCTCATTCGATACGCTGAAAGATATGGAAACAAGTGAAGGATTTAAGGAACGGGGCATACATTCGGAGGCGTTTTTCAGAAAAGGAAAATCCAATGAATGGGAATCCGGATTATCAAAAAATCAAATTGATGAGATTGTAAAACACCATGGCAAGATCATGAAAAGGTTTGGATACCTGTAGAAATCAGAATGAGTATGAAACAGAAACACCCAATCAACAGTAAGACTATCCTGCAACGGAATCAGGAGCAGTTATTTACAATGATTGACGACGAAATTGTCATGCTGAATATTATACACGAAGAGTATCTGAATCTGAACGATCAGGCCAGCTATATCTGGCAGCAATTAAAAACTCCCCGTTCTTTTGGCGCACTAACAGATCAGTTATGTAGTGCCTACAATGTGGAAAAAGAGGTGTGTGTCGTGGATACGCTGGATTTTATAATAGAGTTTATTGAAAAAGATATCATTCAAATCATCCATGAAAAAACCTCTTAAAGCATTCATTTCTTTTTTCGATCTCAATGGAAAAGAGGAAAAAGATGTTATTTCAATTACAATTACATACTTGTTTAAAAGAGAGCATCATTGTAAATTTGTCTTTTAAAAAAAAGGGCAGAATATCCCGCTATATCCGGGAGTAAGTGCAGAGAAAGAAATCGATTAAGTGTATCATGAAGAAAAGGCAAGAAGATATAAAGAAAGAATGGCACAAGCCGGCTTTTGAGCGTTTGAAGTTTTCACAGACATTAGGCGGTGACAAGCCACAATGGGGCGAAAGTGTTACACATGGCCCAAACGTTGGGGGTAGTAGTTTAAGTTGAAAAAACCAAATCAATAAAGCATTTGGCGCTTTTTTCTTGCAACCCGGAAAGCGACCCTATCCTCATGATCAATCAATGAACTCCTTGTCGAGTTGACGAAAACATAGCCATCTCAAGAGCAAATACTTACAACCGGATTTCCGCCCGATCAAGTCTCAAATCATTGGGGGCTTTCCATTTCCTGATGGCGAGGGTGTTGTTGGATTTGGGCTCAGCAAAAGAGATTGAACACTTGCTCCCAATGCTCTTCTGGATCTTTTTGCTCATTTCTATTCCTTCTCCCTATTTTCTAAGCGGTACTCATCTTTTTCTTTACTTTCCCGAATCATATCTTCTTTATTATCCATTACAGGCGACTCATCCAAAGCTTTCCAGTCAAAATCTTCATCAAAGGGATCCAATGCTTTTTGAGCTTCAAAAACTCGTGGATCGGCTGGAAGAGCAAGGTAGGGTTGATAATTTGGTGTAGTGGTGAAGAAATCTGCTAAATCTGTCGCTCCTGCATCATACTGATTTAAATAGGGCATTCCCAGGATATTCCAGAATGTTTTAAAAATACTTCCAAAACTATAATGTGCGTGACTAAGGTAATCTCTTTTGACCCAGGGCGACACTAGCATCAGTATACTTCGGTGGGCATCAATATGATCAACTCCATTTTGTGCATCATCCTCGGTAATTACAATTAACATATTCTCCCAATATGGCGTGTGAGAAAGAAATTCAACAATTCTTCCCACGGCCAAATCGTTGTCTGCCATGTAACTTTCGCGGAAAGGATAACCAGCCTCGGGTCGTTCACCCGCTCCATGGTCGTTGGGGATAATAACAGTGATAAAAGAAGGCATTGTATCTTGTCCGCTTAGCCATTTCTCTTCAAATTCTTTCTGAAATTGGTCTATCCTGAACTGATCAGGAATTGCCATGTTGTAAGTTGGATATTGTTTCGAAGTTCGATCCCAAATGGGTAAGGGTAATGGATAATTTATGTAGTGTCTGATTCCTTCGTATTTGTATTTTTCGTCATAAATGCCAGGCTCAAACATGATGCTGAATCCGAAATTATAAAAGTCCACATTATGACGCTCCAGGTGATCCCACATCGAGCCCGCTTCGTTGTAATCTTCGGGATAAATCGCACCAGCAGCTCCGTTCATTGCAAATACTCCTGGAGCTTTCGAATCAAACTTGAAGGTGCGGTTCCCGCCATAACTGGCAGCAGTGCATGTTTCGCACCACTCGTTAGGGTAAGTATTTACCAGCCATCGGTGACCATCGGCTGAAACATCTGAGTCTACATAAAAGTTATCGGCGATCGCAAAATCCTTTGCAATTTTTAAATGATTGGACATGATATCGGCATCTTGTACAGAAGCTGTACGTGTGGAATTTCTGAATGAAACTCCTGATCCATATCGTGCTAATCCGGCGTCGCCATTTCCTCCTTCAATCTGACCAAAAACTTCATCGTAAGTACGGTTTTCTTTGGAGATAAATACAATGTGTTTAATGGGGCTTTCCTTTTCTCCCGGGTAAAGAGGAACCGGATTATTTTTGCGCCATTCAAAGATCTCAGAGTCGGCTTTTTCAAAATTGAAATTGTTGGCAATTACCTGTTTGGTATAGTTTTCCAATTCCTCATCCGAAGGAATATCAAGTATTTGGACAGTTCCTTTCATCAGGGAACCAATATAGCTTCCCGCAGAGGTAAGATAATAGTCTTTGCCTCCATTTGGCCCGCTTCCAAAACCTTTGGCATTGGCAATGATCAGCCTTTTACCATCCTTACTTACCTTAACTTTCGAAGGAAACCAGCCGGTGGGAATGTGACCTACAACATCAAGGGTTTCAACATCAATCACTGCAAGGGCATTTATTCCGGATTCGGCTACATACAATCTTTTGTTTTCGGGCGAGAGAGCTAATCCAAATGGGATCACTCCACGAAATTGTTTTATCCGGTCATCAGGCTTTAAATAAATGGTATTTACAACCGTGTCTTTTTCAATTGAAATTACCGAAACATTATCATTGGTTCCGTTGCTTACAAAAACATATTTATCTGTTGCCACAAGAGAATTTGGACTTGATCCGCCAAGGGCTGGAATATCCTCTACTTTTGAACCAACCAGGTGGCCGGTTTTTGTTTTGGCAATTACTTTCGGATCATCGGGGTCTTCCAAACTGATTGTGAATACCGAAAATGCTTCCGGTGCATTCATTTCGCCGAGAGCCGGTACTGAAAGGCTGTCATTTTCGATTCCATTGATCATCTCTTCACTGCCATATCCATAGGCGGGATATTTCAGTGCTTTTTCTCCAACATTTTCCTTCGTAATTCCATTAATTAAACTGTATTCGAACATGCCAACATTTGCAACATATATTTTCTTCTCATCTGGTGATAAACATATTCCAAAGGGGTATCTGCCAACAGGTATGCTGTGTTCTAATTTCCTTGTTTTGGTATCAACAATTACCACTCGGAAACCAATTTGGTCAACTGCATACAGCTTTTTTCCGTCTTTTGAAAGCACCAGATCGCCGATGTAACCATGACTATAGTCAACATCATCTGAAACAAAGGAGCAATCAATGAAACCTCTTTTCTCCCCAGTTTTTATATCGAAGGTGAATATTTTATTCGCTTGTCCACCAGCAACATATACTATTTTGTTGTCATTGGAAATTGCCAGCCCCATAAAAACAGAAGCCAAAACACCCTTGTCTGTCGAAGGACCGGGAGGAACTTGCTGAACTTCGGGCTTGGCGGATAGTATATTCCGAATAATTGTTATTGAAAGTGGCCCGGTTCCTGAGTTTGCTGTAATTGCAGTATTTCCGTCGGGACTTAAGGTTAAGCCGTAAGGATGCGGAGCAACAACAATGCTTTTACCTGCGGGAGCAACAATGCGTCCGTTTGGAATTATTGTTTCCCCGGTTTTGTCTATTGTTACAAAACGGTCGCCGGCAGGGGCCGTAATAATCCAGGGATTGGTAGTATTATTTTGAGAACAGGAGACTACGAGGAATAAGCCAAGAACATAACAAGTAAGCTTTATCTTCATAAGATCTTATTTAGAAAGGAGGATTAGAAACTTAAGATTAAAGGTAGGTATTTTGAAGGCGATCACTACCTTTTTCAAGTTCGATTGATTGGAGATAGGGTCAGCAGTATTTTACAAGAATGAAATATTCCGCATTCAGTGCTGTATATATCCTAAATACTGTAGCTTAGCTTAACTTATCATATTAATTAATGGGGTAGATTCACTTGGAGAGATGGCTGAAGAAATATATGTAAATAGAAAAATCAAAATAGCATCCTGGATATTTTTACTAATACTCTTTGCGGGATACCTGTTTAACAGTTGTACAGCAAATAATGATCCTGAACCAAAAATTCTCACACCCGAAAATGCCCTTAATGAGTATTTAAATAATTCAGATACTATATACGATTGGGAAGTTAAAGACTCATATGATATCCCTGGTGTTAAAGCTTATGATCTGCTTTTTACGTCTCAGCAGTGGCGTGAATATACATGGAAACATCAATTAACAATATTAATTCCTACTGATATCCAGCATAGCGGAGCTTTACTGTTTATTACAGGAGGTAGTCTGCAAGAGGGTCTGCCAAAATGGACATCCCAAAATGATTTAGAAACCTGGGCTTTTGGAACGTTAGCAGCGAGTAATAAAGCTGTAGTTGCAATCTTAAGACAAACACCAAACCAGCCTCTATATGATGATCTTTATGAAGATGCTCTGATATCCTATACTTTGCATCATTTTAATAATGATGGAGATTATTCCTGGCCTTTGCTTTTCCCAATGGTAAAAAGTGCAGTACGTGCTATGGATGCTATTCAGGAATTCTCTAATGAAACAACAAGTCAGGAAATTACAGGTTTCCTTGTTACCGGGGGATCAAAAAGAGGATGGACCACATGGTTAACAGGTGCTAGCGACTCCCGGGTAAAAGCAATTGCTCCTGCTGTGATAGATATTCTCAATATGCCAGTAAATCTGGATTACCAGGTAGAAGTCTGGGGTGACTACAGCGTACAAATACAGGATTATGTTGACCTGGGTATACCGCAGACTGTGCATACAGAGCAGGGCAATGCCATTACAACAATGATAGATCCATTCTCCTATCGGGACAAGCTTGCCATGCCAAAAATGATATTACTTGGAACGAATGATCCCTATTGGCCGGTCGATGCCGTCAAAAATTATTTTAATGATCTCAGCGGTGAGAATTTTATCCATTATGTAGCTAATGCAGGTCATGATCTGAACGATGGAGAGGAAGCATTAAGGTGTATAAGTGCATTTTTTGGCTTTACCTTCTCTCATACACCCTACCCTGAATGTTCCTGGGAAATATCGGAAACCGGAACTGAAATCACAATCAACGTTACGGGCACTCCTAATTCAATAAAAGCTGCATATCTATGGTCTGCCAGCTCTCAAGACAGGGATTTCAGAGATGAAACCTGGAGTTCAACAAATCTTGATGCCATGGATAATTCAGTAGTCAACATTTCGGTTCCTTATCCGGAAACAGGCTTCCGGGCATTTTACATAGACCTTGAATACAGCGACCTCAATGGTGGAAAATATACTAAAAGTACACGGGTGTTTGTTACCAACAATGATGAGCTTCTTTAATTAGCCTGAAAGAAAACTCCGGTTTTTATGATGAAACAGAGATCACTGTATCGGAATTTTGGAAAATACTTCTAATCATCTCCTGCCATTTCCTGTGAAAATCATTCCTGCTTTCTTCCGTTGCGTCGGGCCCCAGTGCTGATTGCATGATCATGCCGGGATTAATCAATTTCTCTGGCATATAATTTACCTCCACACTTACCTGGGTATCGAGTCTTGTAAATCGCACATTGGATATAATATCTGCACCGTAGAACAGTAGTCCACGACGAGAGTATTTGCCATTAATACCTTTGAATCCGGTGTCAGTTGTAGCACCGGTTATATTTGACAACACCTGTGCAGCAGCTCCGGTATTTCCATCCTGCAGAGAATCTCTCATTTCGACTTTTATTTCACCTCGAACGGGTAGCTCCGTCCCATAGAGACTTTGAAGGCCATTGAGTGCCATAAGGTAAGTGCCACTAACGAGGACACAGCTATGCCCGGCCATTTTCACAATATCGAGGTAGGAGATATCTATAATTCCTTCGCCGGTCGATCCTAAAAAACCGCTTAAGCTGTCCTTCAGGACGATGTGTTCTATTTCATTATAAAATTCAGGATATTCCATAGTGTCTGTTTAGAATTTTCCGGCAAATGCCCCGGACTCTGTTAAAACAAATCAGGCTGAATTTGGTTCTTGAGTGTTGTGAAATTAAGATTCTGAGTTTCAAAGTCATTTTTGTATATTTATAGCTAACAACTTGAGTTTATTAATGTAATACACATATTTTCAAGTACTTACTAATCTTCATACTAATGAAAAGAAATCTGACTTTTATTTTGCTTGGATTACTAATGATTCCAGCTAAATATGTAAACGCACAGCTTGTAATTACCGAGTTTACTGATGATTATGAGGATGCGGTCATCTGGGAAGGTTGGGATCTGACTTCCGCCACACACTCCTTATCTGAAGCTGATGGAATGTTAACTATAGCAGTTGACAAACCCACTGAAGCTGAAAAATGGGACGGTCTTACAATGGGCTTCGGAGAAAATACGCTTATTGATTTAACTGCAAACGGATGGTTATCTGTTGATATAAAAGCGGATGATGATTGTTTGGTGGATATTTCAGTGTTTGATATTGATGGGCAATATAATCCTGGACTCAACCAGGTACAATTAACAGGAGGAGCTGATTGGGTAAGCATGAAGTTTGAGTATGCAGGCGACAATCTGATCCATTACCAGTGGGACGGTGAAATTCTTGGCACTGTAGATGCTTCAGTAATTGATCAATTGTTGATGACTTTTAATGGAGGAAGCGCCTGGACCGGCACTGTCTATATGGATAATATGGTTCTTGGTATTACTCCTACTGCAGTAATCACTACATTTACTGATGACTATGAGGATGCAGTCATCTGGGAAGGTTGGGATCTGACTTCCGCCACGCACTCTTTAACAGAAGCTGATGGAATGTTAACTATAGCAGTTGACAAACCCACTGAAGCTGAAAAATGGGCCGGTCTTATTATGGGCTTCGGAGAAAATACGCTTATTGATTTAACTGCAAACGGATGGTTATCGGTTGATATAAAAGCGGATGATGATTGTTTGGTGGATATTTCAGTGTTTGATATTAACGGGCAATATAATCCGGGAAATAACCAGGTACAATTAACAGGTGGAGCTGATTGGGTAAGCATGAAGTTTGAGCATGCAGGCGACAATTTGATCCATTACCAGTGGGACGGTGCGGTTCTTGGCACTGTAGACGCTTCAGTAATTGATCACCTTTTGATGACTTTTAATGGAGGAAGCGCCTGGACCGGCACTGTCTATATGGATAATATGGTTCTTGGTATTACACCTGCTGCTCCACCTGCTGCTGAAATTACTTTCATTGTGGACGATTCGGAAGGTCAAATACATACAGCTTTTGCAATAAAGGGTAGCTGGGATACAGAGACAGGAGCGTATGATGCAGGCTGGACAGATGGTGCTGAGC
>JAUUZQ010000176.1 GCA_030589895.1 Bacteroidales bacterium | reverse complement strand
GGATTAATGCTTACAAAAAGACTAACAGGATTACATAAAGGGGAAATTACCTTTTCAAGCAAGGAAAATGCAGGCACTACTTTTTACTTGTCAATTCCTATTAAATTGAGTTATTATAATGCTGATGAAATATGCGTACCCTTTGAAGAGCCTGTAAAGGAAAAAGAAGTTGAGGCAACTTCCTCAGTAAGTTATGAAGGAAAGCAACTGCCATTGATACTCATAACAGAAGATAGCGACGAGCTTCGTGAATTCCTGGATGATAACCTGGGAAAGGACTACAGAACGGTGACTGCAACAAATGGAAAGGAAGGACTGGATTTTATCAATAAGAATCACCCTGACCTGATTATTTCAGATATCATGATGCCCGAGATGGACGGAATTGAGTTTTGTATTAGCATACGTAAAAATATTAATACCAGTCACATTCCTGTTATTTTACTCACTGCCATGAATTCCATGCAGGACAAAATACGTGGACTGGAATATGGAGCTGACGATTATATTGAAAAACCCTTCGATCTGGATTATCTGAAAGCAAGAATTAATAATTTATTGTATAGCAGGGAAATTTTGGCCAAAAAGTATATGAATAAGCCGGATGAAACAACCCTGTCTGAAATCAGAAGTCAGCCTGACAGAGACCTATTGAACAAGGCCTATGAAGTTGTTTTGGAACAATACCATGATTCTGACTTTTCAGTAGAGCATTTTTGTAGAATGATGAGTGTTAGCAGGCCTGTACTTTATAGAAAGCTGAAAGCTTATACAGACCTGTCCCCACAGGATTTTATCAAGATAATCAGGCTGAAGAAAGCTGAGGAGCTTTTATTGAATAGTGTTAAATCCGTTAAGGAAATCGCTTATGAAGTTGGCTTCTCCGACCCCAGGTATTTCAGTGTGAGTTTTAAGAAATATTTTGGGAAATCTCCAAAGGAGTTCACTCAGGGGTGATAAAGTGAATAGATCGATGATACATCGATATAATATTTTTCAGGAAAAATAATCCTGAAAAATTTATTTTATTGACTCTCTAATTGATCATCTGCTGTAACTGTGATACTTCTAAGCTAGTTGCAGGGGTAAATTCTTCTGAAAGCATATATCTTTTCAGACTGTATAATAATTGATCTGCTTCAGGTCTGACTTTCATGTTATTTACCAAATCGATACCGCTAATAATAAGTTTCCCCTTTCCTACTCTTCCTTCAAAGATCAATGCCAAACTTCGGTTGGTAACCCAATCGTCAATAACCCTCACAATTGGCTCAACATTGCCTGAAAAACTTTCCAGTATAATAGCATTGGAGTGACTCATTGCATCCCACCATTGCCAGTTTGAATAATATTCTGTGGGAAACTCCCTTAATGCCGGATGCTCAGGATTACATAATATCCCCAAGGTGTGAGGCTTCTGTCCGCCTGTCCATGCAGTATTCCAGAATATACTTGAAAATCCTATACCAATATCTCCACCATACTCAGGACTAACAGTTCCTTTTTCTACACTTAGAAGCACACTTCCCCCCTCTTTCAAAACAGACAATGCCTCTTTATTCAGACTTTGAACAACAAATATATCTTCTGCAAGAATGGAGCGCTCTTTCGGATATACCCATATATCCCAACTATTTAAATTACCCGCAACCTCAACTTCCAGGGTTAAATGTAGTGGCTTCAAAGTGCTAACTGAAGTAGCGATTTCTCCCAGTTCAATCCCATTCCCCCAATGTATATCAGTAGTTGCTAATTCACCCTTTTGAATATCCTTACCCTGTTTGTCAATGATCCTCCAAACCGGAGTAATTGAGTGCAACTCATTTTCACCAAAGTGGGCAAGCTCTATTTTTGCAAATATTATCTCTTCACTCAGAAACACTCTTTTTTCAAGCCTTGCCAGAGGCACTGTTTCATTGCAAAATCGACTAAATTCTTTGGGTGATATATAGCCCTTCTCATCCCAAAATGGATCAAGTACACCAATTAATGCTGTTCCCTGTCCTGGAAAATCGTGCAGGTCAAGCAACTGAAAACCTCCAAATCCGGAAGTACGCAAAGCAGCTTCAATATCAGCCTTATAACATAGTGCCTGTAATTTACCGGAGGCTAGTAAAAAACTATCTTCCAGGTGTCCCATATTGTGGGCTTCCAAACTTCGTTTGAAAATTTCAAAATTCTTTGCTTTAAGGATACCGTCGTACTTCTCTATCTCTTTCAAATTTGGATAAACACACCACTGTCCAATTTCATGACTAACAATCGGACGATCGTTCTCTAATAGCCTGTCTTCCCAATCATAATTCGTGCTTGGTGCCTGAGCATTAATAATACTTCTCAGCTGCTCTCCCCATCCCTGGATCCGCGGAGATGGTATATTATGAAATTGATTTTCAGGGATTACCGGCCAGCCGGCACCACCTGTATATACCCTGCGATTATCCTTCTCCTTCCAATAGTTCACAAATTTTCCAAGAAACTCCCGTTGATTATATCCCCGGGGTTCATTTCCATAAGCCATCAAGCAAAATGATGGATGGTTACCATACTCTTTTATCATTCGTTCGCTTTCTTTATAAAGCCATTCGTCAATAGCTAAGCCATCGCCAATGGAACTTTCGGAATTTGCCCAGGACGAACACTCTACCTGGTAATAAAAACCTAACTCATCAGCTGCAACAAATGCCGCTTCCGGGGGACACCAGGAGTGAAACCTGATGTGGTTTAATCCATGTGCCTTGCAAATATTTATTATTCGCTTCCATGAACCAGTATCAGTTGGTGGATATCCCGTTTTAGGAAAAATGGCACATTCGAGCGTGCCCCGTAAAAAAACCGGGCGTTCATTTATGGCAAATTGTGTTCCCTGTGATGTAAACTCACGCATTCCGAACTGAATTTCTTGTTTATCACAGGTCTCTTCTGTTTTCAATTCAAGCTGCATGTTGTATAAATTCGGATGAAACTCGTCCCACAGAAGAACATCCTCCCCCATTGCATAATCAACTACTAAATTTTCAGCACCAGGCACAAACTCAATTTCTTTAGAAAATACCTCGGTATTCTGACTCACATGAGAATTTACAGCGATTGCGTTTATAAGAATTTTAGCCGATTGCTTTATAGCTGTACTGTTATGTATAGTCAGCTCGATTTTCACTGTTTTATTTTCAACATCCGGAAACAAACGAACATCAGATATAAAAATATTTGCTTTTTTAGTAAGTTTTAGCTGTCCCACAATTCCATTCCAGTTACTTTGTGTATGGTCTGAAATACTATGAGAGTCAGGACCCACATTCACCTCTTTTATTCGGTTATCTACGCAAATGGAGATCTGGTGTTTTCCCGGGGACAATAATTCAGTTAAATTATATCGATGGGCAGTCCCCAGACTGTTTTGTTTCCCTGCACTATTCCCATCTACCCATACCCGGGTTTCCCAATGACAACGTTCCAGAAAAAGCTCAATATTTTCCCCATCCCAATTTGCAGGAATATCCACTGTCTTTTGGTACCATGCTGCCCCGTAGTAATGCCTATCCGGAATTAACCAATAGGGAAACAGATATTCATCTTCACTTAAGTATGGTTTGTAGTTTTTGTGCTCAAACCACTCTTTATTTCTCAGATTCCCTACCCAGACGGTATTCTGATCCACAGAATCTCCCTTACCATTTTCAACCATTGAACCAGGGAGGCTTACCGTTTCTTCAAAAATTTCGTCATACCACTTATCAGCAACTCCGGTATCAAGAGAATCGATCCGAAAAGTCCACTCCCCTGATATGTCAATTTGTGTAGTCTCTTTTTGTGTACAACTCCATAAAGAAAGAATGGAGATCCCCAGGAGAAGTATAGATTTTTTACATGTTCGTTTCATACTACAAAATAGGGAAAAACAATAGAATATGGGAAGAATGGGAGGCTGTAATCCCTATTTCTTCTTTTTAGGTGAGGAAACCTTTGCTTCCACTTTCCATTCGTTCATGGACTTCATAAGTTTCTTTACAATTTGTTTTTTGTCCTCTGCGATATTATTCTCTTCATATGGATCTTTGGAGAGATCGTAGAGTTCAATTTTTTGATCATCAAGAAAATAGTGAAGTTTAAAATTCCCTTTTCTGATGACCGTAGAATTATGGTCACCGGTACTTGTAGGACGGGCAGATGTTTGATGCCAAGTAAATATACGATGCTTATTCATATCCTCGCCTTTTAATGCACGAACAAAACTTAAGCCATCAATATGTTCATTCGGAAGAAGTGGCAAACCACACATTTCCAGAATAGTAGGAAAATAATCCATGCCTGTAATCATCACATCAGTAGTCGCTTTCTCATCAGCTACTCCGGGCCAGCGGACAAACATCGGGACCTTAATTCCCCCTTCATACATATGTCCTTTCCCTGCCCTTAATGGTAAATTTGTTGTTGCAAGTCCTCTTTTGTTTTCCAGCCCTGAATTCGATAATCCTCCATGATCTGAGGTGAATATGATGATAGTATTGTCATAAATTCCCAACTTTTTCAGCTCTGCTATGATAGCTCCAAAGCTATCATCCATGCTCTCTACCATTGCTGCATATACAGCATTATCCTGCCGCAGCTTTGCCCTTCCATCAGGACCAAAGGCATATTCATCCCCCTGAAATTCAAGCTTTTTAATTTTTTCTTCGTAGTATGTAACTCTCTCCTTTTTGGCTTGAAAAGGTGTATGAACAGCATAGTGTGCCACGTAGGCCAGGAATGGTTTCTCATGATTCTCCCGAATATATTTCAAGGTTTCTTCGGTAAGTCTGTCAGTAATATAGTCTCCACTCTCTCCCTCTTCCAAACCATAAAGAGATCCGTTAATAAATCTCTCGCTACCAAAAGGATAAAAATAGGAACCGGGAGAACCGGCATCACAACCTCCCATATTCACATCGAAGCCATGATTATGAGGCCAGAATTCATCCGTTTTTCCAAGATGCCATTTTCCCGTAAAGAAGGTTCCATAGCCATGGGATTTCATGGCCTCTGCCAGCGTAGTTTCTTCGTGCTTAATTTTATTACCATCTGTTTGTCCATCTCTTGCAGGATGTCTGCCGGTAATCATTGCATAACGCGATGGAACACACCTGGGATAAACGGTATAAGCATTAGAAAAGTAAACACTTTCATTGGCAACCTTGTCTATATTTGGAGTTTCATAAAGCTCTGAACCATTGATAGATATATCATTCCATCCAAGATCATCAACCAGAAAAAACAGAACATTGGGTTTCTGTTGCGCCATGCTCATGGATGCAATACCTGCAAAGCCAAGGCTGAGTATAAGATTTCTTTTTTTCATCTCTAAACGTTTTTAATATATTGAATATTCACTTGCATATCTGTCCATAAACCCGATCTCCTTCCACTTAAAATCAATCGAATCATTTTTTTGAGTCAGGCCCGGAGTACTTCGTCCCTCGATAATATACTTAACAAGCAGTGATCTTAACTCCTCAACTTTTTGGGTATTGCCTGCCTGAAGATTGCTCGTTTCACCCGGATCATTCTTCAGATTATACAATTGAATATCTGGCAATGAATCAATAGCTGAATCATTCGGTCTCGGAAAACTCCATCCCCCTGAACCCGGACACAGAATGAGTTTCCATTCACCTTTTCTGATTGCAAAACTCCCATTTATTGAATGATGTACCGTTGCTTCCCTAAAGGAACTATTCAGCACCTTCTGTTCAAACAGGGGAAGCATACTATAGCTATCCTCGGCTTCATTGTCTGATAAAGAATATCCTGCTATCTCAGCACAAGTAGCCATCAAAT
>JAUUZQ010000075.1 GCA_030589895.1 Bacteroidales bacterium | reverse complement strand
CTTCCACCTGGTGGGGAATGACAATGTCCTGTCGCCCGTTTATAAAGCGATAAAATTCCGGAAGGGCCAGGAAATTAACCCGTTCAAGCAGTCCCAGGTCCTCGAACATTTTCAACTTCTGATCCCTAGGGTAGAGCCCCTCCATTTCGTGGAGGCCCACCTCCATGGTAAAATCTTTTCTTTTGAAGGTGCTTGCGCACCCGCCGGGCCGGTCGTGTTGTTCAAGCAGCAATACCTTTTTACCGTCTTTGGCCAGCTTGGCTCCTGCAGTCAGACCTCCGAGTCCGCCACCAATAATGATAAAATCGTAGTTCATTTTTTTGCTTTACCTGGTTTTGTTTCCTCCACCGGGATCGGCTTATCCTTTTGCCATTTATCAATCATAAAGGGCAGATCTACAGATGAAAGAAAGCCTTTTGTAATGCGCGAATACTCTTAAGTCGCCCCCCTCAAATAAAAATAAGTCAAGTTTGATAGGTTACATTTTCGGTTTTTAGGGATTATATAGTAAACCCGGATCCATAAGATTCAAGAAAAACGAATTATGCCATACTTATCAAACAGAAATCTAATGGGAACAAAAGCTATTTTTTCACTTGCTTTTTGTGTTGGCCTCTTACTTTTTTTCAATACAATTTCTTCAGGGCAGGGTGATTCGAAATTAAGTAATTATTTGCCTAATTATTCCACGGTGAGTCCTTCGGCCCTGTACAATGGTGTACCTAATATTTCAATCCCTTTATATACTATTAGCGGCAGGGGCATATCAATTCCTGTGTCCATTTCATACGATGCTTCGGGTATAAAGGCTCAACAAGAGGCAACAAGTATTGGCTTAGGCTGGGTATTGAATGCCGGTGGTTATATCATTCATGAAACCAGGGATTGGTATGATTTTGCCGGGGTCGATCGGGTAAGTGCAGACACAATGGCTGGAATCGATAAGCGGTTTACCAAGGGAACCATAAATTATTCTTCGTCGACAAATGTTGAGCTGTATGAAGTGCGTCATAAGTACGACAATCTACCTGATCTCTTCTATTACAATTGCAATGGCCGGACTGGCAAATTTTTTATTGGTGATGATCTTTCTACGCTCATATCAATTCCAGAGACTTCCATGCAGATTTCTTTTGAGAGCAGCAATTCGATAGACATTGTGATGGTAGATGAAGATGGGATTGAATATCATTTTGAGAAAGAGCAGTCCATAGCTCCTGCTGATAACTACATTAATACCGAATCGCTGATCTACGTATTAAAAACAATTTATACGCCCCAGCGTGATACAGTGAGCTTCACCTACCATTCTGCTTATTACAACAAACCGGTATTTAAGACAATTTTCGATTATGTGAATCAGGATTTTTTTCAAACCAAGATTTATGAGGAGATGCCAGTCAATCTTGTGAAAAAGATTGAGATTAGTGGGGGTGAATCCATTGAATTTGAATTTGGAGAGCGACGGGATGATTGTTATTCAACAGCCCCAGATAGTATCCCGAAGATTGAAAAAGTGAAGCTCCTGGATGCAAATGGGACAACTAAAAAATACTTTGAATTTGACCAAGACTATTTCTCCTCCGATAAGTTCATCCAATATCTGCCTGAACGCAAAAAGCCTGAAGGGGAGTACAACCTAAAAGACGAGAACGGAAACTTTGTTCTCTATGATAGTATTAAATCTGCGGGTGATATATACTTCGAGGAAGAATATGTGGCTTTTGGCTATATAGATGGAGTAAAGGATACCATTCCAGATCATTTTTTTAGAGGCAATTATCTATTTACCAGGAACGGTGATACCGTTTTTGCCATTCTTAACGACGAATATTTGTCAGAGTGCCTTCCTGATCTTGAAGATGCGCAAGATTTTGAATATGATTCTTCATTATGTGGTGGATGTACCTATGAAGAAGCTTATCAAGAATACATGAATTATGTCAGTGCCTACCATAAGATGTTAGAGGATTATTATGAGAACAACTGTAGTCCGGCATCATATATTGCCAGCAAAGTTGTGGGTGGATTGCACTATATGGAGGTGGATACGAATTATGTTAATTGGTTGCTTGCAAGATATGATAATCAGTCGAGTGGTAGTCCATTCAGACCATTTTACTATTCGGGGCTCAGAACTAAAAGGTTGAAGTTGGAGGGAATTCAGGAATTCTCCGGAGATGGAGATCTTTCACTTCCGCCTTTCCAATTTACATATAATGAGGAAACTAATCTGCCTTCCTCCTATACCCGTGATTATGATCATTGGGGTTATTACAATTATCTGGATAGTATTCCAAATCATTCACCTGTCCCTGACGCGGATTATTATTCTACTGTTTTCGAATCCAATGCCGGGCACGGGTATCCACCCTTCAATGGAAACCGTGATCCGAATGAGGAGAAAATGAAGGCTGGTGTTTTGGAAAAGATTACATATCCCGGCGGAGGTTATATAAAATACGATTTTGAGGCAAACCGAGCCAGATCTAATGAGTCCGGAACAATTGAGAAAATTGTAGGTGGACTCAGGGTCAAGAGTATTGAAAGAGGAAATGGAGACGGAGACAAGTATTACACCGACTACAAATACGAAATATTTGAGGAAGATACTGTAAACAATGTAATCTATTTGGATACAAGCGGAATTGGAAGCGGATATTTGTATGCAAAAGACGTCCAGTATGAGATGGGAATTGGTTTCAAGTACGAGATCATCCCACCCATACTTACTAATCAACTGGTTTTGGTTAAGCTGGGGGTTTCAAACAGTGTTCTCCCTCTGCAAAAGACCAAGGGTGGTTATGTAGGTTATTCATCTGTTGGAGTTAGAAGTATTGATGAGGATGGAAATGATCTGGGAAATACTGTTTATCGCTTTTATGCCAATGATCCACAGGTACATGGTTCAGTAAGTGAGAATTATGTGCCCTCCAGTTATAATGGATTTATGAAGTATGTTGTTCCTCCAAAACCTGCATCTGCAAGGTTGGGGACTCTGGAGCAAAAGATCATTGCAGATAAGTGGGATCGGATTCTGCTTAAGGAGGAGAACACTTATGCTCTGGCGGAGCCAAACAGAATGGATCTGGAGGCAGCATCTTTTTACTCCACATATATTCACTCCTATGCGCAGACAGTGGGCAGAGGTTATTATTTGAAATATTATGATCCATCAGGGCCTATTGATTTCTATACCCTGTACGATCTGATTCCTAAGTCTGCCAAATTAAGCTCGACAAAAAACTACCAGTACTTTCCTGATCAGGGGGGTGAGCTGGTTGACTCATCTTACTATCTGTACGATACACCCCATAGTTCAATTTGTATTAATGATGATTATATGGACTGGACAAAGGAATATTCTGTCGCGGATCTGACGGGATTCTCCTATAATCAGGATCTCGATGCATATTATTCTGATGGAGTTGTTTCGGGATTTAGTTTCCTCGGAAAACATACGAATCGAATTGTTCAAAAGCTACACTTCAAACCGAATGGAGACACCATCAGAACCAGATATTGGTATCCCCCCCATTTTTCTGATACTTCAACAGTGTTTGCTGCCATGGAGGCACGAAATATTATTTCTCCTGCTGTAAAAGTTGAAGTCTTCCGCAATGGGAGCCTTATCGAGGGGAGAGATACCCGTTTTGAATTTGTATCAGGGGATACTCTTGGTGACCAGGATTTCATTTTGCCCACTGAATCCAGGGTATTCTACACAGATTCTTATGAAAAAATCGCAGAAGTCACCGAGTATGACGAATTGGGTAATTCGGTGGAGACACTGGTGACAGATGGAAATTATTCTTCAGTAATACTTGGATATAATCGATCCAGAGTGATTGCGCAGATAGAGAATGCAAGATTAAAAGAAATACTGTACCAGGATTTTGAAGAGGGAGTCCTTGGTGATTGGTCATCTTATAATAGTGGGGGTACTGTGTCTACTTCAAATTCAGGAACAGGGTTGAAGTCATTGTTCTTTGGTTCTGGTAGTCATCGTGGAATTCAATACGCAGTTCAGCTATCTGATTTAGACGATGATGGTAAATACACTTTTTCTGCGATGTGGTGGCAGGACGATCCAAATAGCACCTCGGATCCTTGTCTTCAGATCAAGATTCAGCATTCCGGAGGTACGACTTATTTAAAGAAACTAGTTGCGCTTAAAGATGAAAAGTGGGTGGATGCTGAAATGCTAGTGGATTTATCGGCTTACACCAATATTAGCAACCTCACTCTTTATGTATTAAATGGTGTGTCGGGGCTGGGGTCGGCTGAATATGGAGCCGCATTCGTGGATGAAATACGTTTTCATCCGTCTGACGCGCTTATGACCACTTATACACATGATCCGATTTTTGGAAATACCTCGATCTCAGATCCTGCCGGGACGACTTTAATTTTTGAGTATGATAAGCTTGGGAGACTGATTGCGGAAACTGATCAACAGGAGAATATTGGTAAAAAAACTAATTATCACTTCAAGGATGAAGATGAATAGGATTTTTCTGGGTGCAGTATTCCTTGTAGGGGCTATTTTTTCTCACCGGTTCATGGACCCGTATGAGAGCCCCAAGGAGTTTTATCTGCTATTTATGGTGCTGGGAATGGTTTTTTTTGCTGCTGCGGGTGGCCTTAGAAAACTAAAGACAATCCGTGTTTCAATCACAGCGATTGATTTATTAGGCTTTCTGTTTATTCTATATATTCTTTTTCGTGCTTTTTTAGCAGGATCTTTCCATAAGCTGGACTCCAGTTTAATACTGATTCTGGTATACTGCTCAGTATATGTTTTTCTGAGGCGGCAACATACTAATCAGGAGAAAGTGACTTTGCTCGGTGTGCCGCTAGTCATCCTTTATGCCTTATTCATTGTGGCAACGGTAATCGTATGTCTGGGATTATTCCAATACTATAGTGTGGGAGGAGCTGATGAAAGGATTTTTCGAATTACAGGGTCATCGGGAAATCCTGGTCCCCTTGGATTATTTCTTGCCTCATTATTGCCACTCTTTCTGGGTGTTGGATTTTATCCATATAGAGAACAAAAACTTCTTCGATATCTATCATTTGCAATCATATGTCTCATCGCTTTTATCCTGGTACTTACAAGATCCAGAGCCTCATGGTTAGTGGGATTCTTTATAGGTACAACCTTCATTATTTATTGGTTTCGTGGTTCAAATAGGATCAGCATTTTTTTGAAGAAGGCCGTATTTCGATGGAGTTTGTTGATGCTTACTACCTCCATTATCGCATTTGCCGGATATAAGGTCTATCATCTAAAATCCGATTCCGCAGACGGAAGGTTATTCATCTGGCAAACTACAATCTCTATGATAGCAGATGCTCCGGTTTTTGGTCACGGGTACAAGACCTTTCAGAGATATCAAAAGGATTACCAGGCAGATTACTTTTTAAGACATCCCTCAGATCAAAAAAATGCAATGCTCGCTGACAATAGTCCTTATGCATTTAATGAGCCATTGCAGATGGTGGCTGAGTTGGGTTTGATGGGCTTTCTGCTGGGAATCGCTCTGTGTGCAGCTTCCTTTCGACGTAATGCTTGTTTGAATCTATCGGATGAAGCACATTATCGAATATTTGTTGGGAGGGTTGGCCTGGCTGGAATTCTTATAGGAGCACTGTTTTTCTATTCTCTTCATTCGCTACCAATAGTCTGCATGCTTGTATTGTATGTATCAATGATTGCGAATCTAAGTCGCCCGGTATATGAGATTCAGTTTTCCAGGCAAGTAAACTTTGCGGGTTCAATTTTCGCTTTAGGCTTTGTCGCATTTCTTTTTAATCTGCAAGGTCAGAGGCTGGTGGGTGAGTTAGACTGGAAATTAGCCTATTCGGAACTTAAGTCGACAAAACAGATAGTGGTTTTGGAGGAGTATAAAAGGCTATACCCAGTTATGAAGCATAGTCCTCAATTTCTCTTCAATTATGGAACAGAGTTAAGTGTTCATAATCAATACCCGGATAGCTTTCACATATTGAAGGAGGCCTCTGCTATGATTAGCCATAGCGATCTGTTTCTGTACCAGGGAATCAATTTAGAAGCTTTGGATAGTACTGTTTCTGCAAAACGACATTTTGAAAAGGCGAGTCTAATTGTTCCTCAAAGGATATATCCCAAATACCGATTATTCGTTTTGCTTCACAATCGCGGAGATTACGAAATGGCAGAGATTTTAGCTCAGCAAATACTTGAAATGGAAGTGAAAATTGAAACCCAGGTATCCAGAATTGTAAAACTGGAGATGAAAAAATACTTGGAAAAACAAAGTACCCTCAATGGTTAATAGAATTGAGATATATGTATTGAGAAAGGTTGCGATCTCTGTTTTGATGATCCCCATTCTATTCCATTTCAGCTTCTGTATGGGATGGGATATTAAATCATCCAAAATCCCCGAAAATGTGCTCATGGTTCTTGAATCTTCCGGGAAGTACAGATATCAGTATGATGCAGTTATCGATCATTATTCACAATGCGGAGATAGCCTCAAGTTGGAGGCGGCATATTTCCTGATAGGGAACCTGGATACTCATTACTCGTCCGATTATTTGTGGATTGATGAGAATGAAAAGCCTGTTCATTTTGAGGAATTGTTGTTCTCAGACTTTCAGGCAGCCATAAGATGCTTTGATAGTATCAGCGGAGCCAAGAAATTACATCCCGTATATTATAATATTTCAGATATCGAAATGCTTTCGGCAGATTTTCTGATCGACAATATTGATCTTGCGTTTGAAGTTTGGAATCGCCCATGGAATGAAAATTTGAGTTTTGAGGATTTCTGTGAATACATCCTTCCCTACAGGGTAGATAATGAAGTCCTTCAGCCATGGAGAAGGACCTACAAGAACAAATTTGATTGGATTCTGGATTCTACTACTAATAATGAAGGTGAGTTTTGTGAAGCAGCGAAAATACTAAACTCAGATCTCAACTCCTGGTATGTTAATTCTTTTCAATATGAAAAAGGCAATAACAGATTGCCTTTACAGGGGCCGCTGACCTTGCTTTTCAGAAAGCAGGGAGATTGTCCCAATATGACAAATCTCGCATGTTATGCATTCCGAAGTGTAGGAATTCCGGCACGAGTAGATTTCTCGCCTTTCTGGCCAACTTCCAGTGGACGCCATTTTTGGAATGTAACTGTGGATCATGATGGTAAACCCATCATGTTTATGGGGACCCAGGTAAATCCCGGATCGTATCATATCCCAAGGGAGCTTGGTAAAGTTTACAGGAGAACCTTCGCAAAGCAGAAGGCTGCAATAGCCAGTATTGCAGAACCATTTGAAATACCTGCTGGATTCATGCATTCTGCAAATATTGAAGATGTTACCAGAGAGTATGAAGAGGTCGTTAATTTGGAGGTGAAGCTACAAAATGTGCCATCCAATGTCAGCTTTGTCTTTCTCGCGGTTTTTAATAATCAGACCTGGTGTCCGGTGTCCTGGGCGAAAGTTGACAAGAATAACAATACGGCAATATTTCGCGACATGGGTAAGGGGGTAGTTTATTTGCCTGTTATATACGAGGGAAAGGAAGTACAGCCTGCAGGTGATCCCATCAAAGTCCCACATGAAGAGAAGGTAGAAAATATTTCCGTCTCTATGGATTCCACTTTAAGAATGACAATTCCTGAAAGGGCAAAATACTTGATCTACAGGCCAGGTAAGGAATATGCTTTATATGTGTGGGATAATAAATGGAAAGAATTAGGAAAGCAGGAAGCCGTTGGCGAAAGTCTGACTTTTAAGGAAGCTCCTGCAAAGGGCTTGTTCACACTGGTCCCAGAGTTTTCATCTGGGAAGGAAAGGATATTCACACTGAACAAAATGGGAGAGATAAAGTACTGGTAAGCTTATAGAATCAATTTATAGAATCAACAACTTTCAACCATATGAAAAGAGCAATATTATTTTTCACCGGATTATTTTTTGTGGGCGTGATAATCCTTGCCCAGGAGGACAATTCAGATAAGGCAGACAGTGTGCTTAGTCAACTTGTCGAGAGGGTTGATAAGGACTTCAATACCTATCATGGTACTATTTCATTTACCCCAGATGAGGAAGAGATGATAAAACTATTAATGCTGAATAAGGGAAAGAAAATCATATTGATAAAAGAGGATGCTGAGCTTTCAGAGTACCAAAAGGGACAGGCCATTGAAATCCTAAATCAGGATTGTATGGACAAGGTCCTTAAGATGAAACAATTTGCAAAATATCGGGAAAAAAGCCATCAAGAAGTACTTAGAGCAGATTCAGCAGTGTCTCTCACTGACAATCAGATGCTTCAGATGGAAGCAATTTGGCATAAGTATTATCTGGAAGTGGTCAAGACCTACGGTGACCCTTCCCTGGATGATCAAAGGAGAGCCTGTAGGGCTGATCTTCATCACAGGGTACGATTGGTTCTCTCAAAAGAACAATTATCCAGGTACTATGAATCTGTATCAAGAGAGAATGCTCGATCCAGAACAGAAAAGCAAATGTTCATCATCGCTTCTAAAGGAAAGTATACTGCTATCCAATTGTCTGAAATCGAAGAAATATTAAACCGCCATAATCTTGAACAGGAAATAATCAGGGAGAAGTACAGGTTTAAAACCGAAAAGAAATATGCTGAAATAAGAAATCACAATAAGAGGTCATCTTCTTCGGTAAAGAACCTGCTCGCAATGACCCGTGAAGATGCTGTGAAACAATATGTTGGAAGTTATCAGTGGGAATAGAAAGAGGTTTTTTTTTATATAAAAACGATTACAGATAAAAGTCAGATCCATGAAAATAATAACATTCGTTTATCCGGTATTGCTAGTAATTCTTTGCGGTTTAACAGCATCTTCCTCAGCCCAAACTTATGATTTGGAATATATATATGACAAAGAATCCAAAGGCCAGGAGAATCCCCAATTTCAAATAAATCTAATTGCAAAATATGGTGATTACGATTTATCGAAAATCAGCAAAATCCGGATTATGGCCAGCAATAGTTTTAAAGATGATAAAAAAGGTCAGATTGACAATGTCAACCTGGTGGTGGAGCCTTCTAAAGGTTTTGTGGTAAGGGATTCTGTAATGGGTGAGGAAATCGACAAATACCTGCGAAAAGAAGTCTCCCTGTCACATGCTCAGGCCGAAGTTCAAGCCTTAAGCAAGAATACAAGCCTGATTTTACATCCAAAGTTATTTGTTTTTTCAGAAGAGAAGAATGTCAAGATAGATATGGGAATCTACTCTTCAGGAGAGGTGTTGTTTGATTACCAGGTATTCATTGAGATGGTTGATGGTTCAACGGTGCCTCTGAAGATTAGCAGAATTGAGACGATTCTAAATTAGCCACACGAAAATTATTAATAATGATTGCACCCAGACAATATTTTAATAAGCTAAGCACTCAAAATCTAAGAGTTTTAAGATTAATGTTGCTATTGGCAATGATATCGCTTAATATTCATTCTCAGGTCACCATTTCCGGGCCATTGGTTGTTATCGGGGGAGGAGATGCTACCTATTATTCCGAATATCCTTCCAATTGTGCTCCCGCGGATGCATGTTTTGGGGAGGCTACCAACTGGCAGATTACCGGGGGTACAATCACCTATTCTGATCCATCACGCTGTGATGTCACATGGGATTTATCTGGAACCCACAGGCTAACCATGAATTATGTTTATTATTATTTAATGAGTGGATATTGGTACGATTACACAGGAACCTCCTATGCTTATATTGAAACGACCTATCAATATTCGAAATCAACTCTGGGGACTTACACCATTGATACCAGTACCATATCAGCATATAATTATGTTCATACTATAATTCCCCGCTCTGAATATACCAATGAAACAATACCTGCCTCAAATGAGTCTCGTTCTCAGGATATTGGCGAATCATTCCGTTTTTTTGATGGCATGGGTAGAACGACCCAATATGCAGATATTCAGGCAGGGCCTGATGGGGAGGATATGTACCAGTACTATGAATTTGATGATTTTGGCAGACAAACGAAAAAATACTTGCCCTTTCAATACAAAAGAAACCTCAATACAGATTTATACAGGTCAAATTTGAAACAGCTTACCCTCGACCAATACGATCCTGATTTTTCATATGGAGAGGATGGTAAGTTTGCTACTGACGATGAGCCCTGGGTCCAAACCGTTTTTGATGAATCTCCTTTAAACAGGCGCCAGGAACAGGGAATGGTTGGAGAGGACTGGCAACCCACAGATCAGAGCGGATCGAGCGATGGCCATACTCAAAAAATGCAGGTAATGTCAAATGAAGCTTCAGATAGTGTAAGATTTTGGCAGATCAGTAATGATACCATCCGTTCAAATAGTGGCTATGCCAGTAATGAATTGTTTAAAACGGATGTGAAGGATCCTGACGGACGGGAGACCGTTACATACAAGGACAAGAATGGCTTAGTTGTTCTTTCTGAAGTTGTTCTTTCTTCGAATTCAAGCCTTAAGACTTACTATGTTTATGATGCATGGAATCTGTTAAGATTTATATTGCCCCCGGAAATGGTTAAGGTAAATGTACCCGGTGACATTTCTGCATTGACATTTGCAAGTACAAGCTCATCCATTGAAAAATTTTGCTATTATTACGAGTATGATAAATATAAACGTCTGATTAAAAAGCAATTGCCAGATGCGGGTGAAGTCTATATCGTTTACGACAAACGAGACAGGATCGTTGCTTTTCAGGATGAAAATCAGCGGAACAAGTCGACAGAAGAATGGGCTTTTACAAGATATGATGTGCTTAACAGACCCATAATGTCAGGAATCATTGAGTATGATCTTGGTCAGAGTAGCATGCAAACCCTTGCCAACAGCTATTCCGGATCAGATCTGTATGAGGTACCGGATAATTCTGCAAGTGGCTACCATAATTACACAAATACCACATTTCCCCATAGCTACATCGTAGATACCAGCAGCTTTCTTACAGTTTCATATTTTGACAATTATGATCCCTTACCTGTTGGTTATTCGGAGGATGGATTCACCCTGAATTCAATATCGGGGTTCAGTAATATTTCAGTGGCAGATTTTGATTCGGAATATGATTCAATCCCAATGGGACGAGCAACGGGATTAAAAGTTAAGAATCTTGAAACGGGTAACTGGTATGCTGCATCCCTGTATTATGATGAAAGGGGGAGGTTAATCCAGAGCAAAAGTCAAAACCATCTTTCAGGATATGATCGTGTTTGTCTTACATATGATGAACTGACAAGGGATGTGGTCTCCAGCTTTCATCGGCATACAAGCCTATATGATAGTATAAGTTATGGTGAGCGATTTGTCTACGATCATGTGGGGCGGGTACTTGAATCGTATCATCAAATGAGCGGGCAGGAAGAGGTATTGATGAGTGCGCTGGAGTATAACAGGCTTGGGGAAGTGCATACAAAATATCTTTATTCCACAGACACTGCCAGCACAAAAGGGATGCTTCAGGAAATGGATTTTGAATATAATATCAGGGGGTGGCTGACTGCGGTGAATGATCCTGATAATCTGGAGTCGGACTTCTTTGCTATGGAATTGGGATATAATGATTCTACACTGGTATCGAGTAGCCTGGGTGCCCGTTCTTTTTACGGAGGGAATATTTCTGCAATGAAGTGGAAGAGCGACACAGATTCTTCAAAGGCATATGCTTACCAGTATGATAAGGCCAACCGTCTTACTGCTGCTAATTATGGTGAATCTGGTGATTGGACCACAGATGATTATGATGTATCTGGCATTACTTATGATGCAAATGGGAACATTATGACGCTGACCAGGCGGGATGATACTCAGATTCTCGACAGTCTGGACTATAATTATTCAGGGAATCGACTTACCAGTGTTACAGACAATGGAGACCAATCGGATGGATTCTCCTATACCGGCTCACCAGCTAATTATACCTATGATGGAAACGGAAACCTGACACATGACTATTTTAAGGGCATGTCGGTATCATACAACTCCCTGAATTTACCCAATGAAATCGATTTTGGGACAGTTGACATTGAATTTGTCTATGCAGCATCTGGAGTAAAACTGCAAAAGAAAATAAATCAGGGAACAACCAGCACAACTGATTATGTGGGTAATATCATATATCAGGATGGAGAGATTCAAAGTATTTTAACTTCTGAGGGAAGAGTTGTACCTTCCGGTAGTGAATTTAACTATGAATTCCACCTGAAAGATCATCTGGGAAATATGCGCGTGGCTCTGGAAATAGCTGATGATGTTGTAAGCGTCAGGCAAATAGCAGACTACTATCCATTTGGTATGACATCTTCATTGTATGAATCAAGCTCTTCCAATGACTTCCTATATAATGGCAAAGAACTCAATGAGGAAATGGGGCTTGATTGGTATGATTATGGCTTTCGGATGTATGACCCGACCCTTGGCAGATGGCATGTTCAGGATCCGTTAATGGAAAAATACCCTGGAGTTTCTCCCTTCAACTACGTATTAAATAATCCGCTCAATTTAATTGATCCTTTTGGGTTATCACCCGATGATCCGTATAGGTATCAAAACGTTCCAGATGGTTATACTTTGGATCATGAAACAGGAGCTCTTCAGGTCAATGATGATGTCGATATTGTAGGGAGATCACCCTGGAGCAATATTCCTTTGGGTGGTGGAGGTTTTGGTTTCGATTTCTTTGATGAGGCTGAGAAGTGGAATGAAGAAATACGGGCTTATACTGCAGAAGAGGGCAGGAAAGCTGGAGAGGCTGAAGATCAAAAAAGAGCCGATGATATTCTGACAAAGCGTATTGAAGCTCACCACCAAAAATATGATGTTCCAGATCTTGCCTCGAATGGAGGGGATAATGGTAGTAATTGGATTAGAAATACTTTATCTTTTATTGGTTTGGGTGTTCAAGGTGGAAAAGTTATTGATGGAGAATATATTCGACAAGTGGGTGTTAATAATCGAATAACGGGAAAACCAAATGCTAAAGTTCCGAACCCATCAACAGCGTTGAAAACTATTGGGAGATACGTGAAGGCTATTCAAATCGGAACTTCGATAGTTGGTGGTATTAGTGATGATGGATATTACTCAGATAGTGATGCTTTAAGAACATCAGCAGCAGTATTCTCAGTTTATGTGCCTGTCGTTGGTTGGGGATATGGTATTATTGATATTGGTACTGGATTATTCGGGACTTCTATAACAGACCACTTAGTAAATTTTAGTGAAAAAGATAAAAGCGGTTGGAATAATGCAATGCAAAATTATGAAATGGGATTTCCTGGTGCTTGTTTTGTTGAAGGAACAAAAGTCTTATTGAAAGATGGGTATTATAGAAATATCGAAGAAATTGTACCTGGCGATTTTGTTTTAACAGTTGATATAGTAACTTTTGAGTTAGAAGCCCAAGAAGTAATAGAAGTTGTATCACCTTTTCATGAAGATATTGTTGATATTATATTTAGTGATAGTACAAAATTATCAAACACTGCAGACCATCCATTTTATGTATTACATAAAGGCTGGTGTTCGTTTAATCCCAATTTAGCAAAACAAAGATATTCTATTGATGTAAAACAATTGAAAGAAGGAGACCTATGCTTTAAGCTAGAGAATAGACAACTTATGTTAATAAGAATTAGTAGTATTATAAAAAATAGAGGTAAACAAAAGACATACAACCTGAATAAATTATCAGGTAATAAAAATTATTTTGTTAATGGAGTATTAGTACATAACGAAGAGAGATGATAGTGTTTGATTATATTTTTTATCGACTTACGGTAAGCTATTCTCATTTTTTAGAAGACCGGGGTATTACTGGGCAAATTACTGTTTCCTTAGTGCAAACAATGTTAATTATGAACCCGGTTGTTTGGTATTTTTTGAAATATTACAATGCACAAGAACGGGCAGAGTATACAGATAAAATGAAAATAACTGTTGTAGTGGTGATGTGTATTTTTTTTGTTTTTAATGCTTTTAGATATAGGAAGAGATTTGATAAATTACATGAAAGATGGAAGGATGAGAGTGATTTAAAAAAAGGATTAAAATTTATTCTAGTCTTAATTTTAGTATTAAGTGTAGTGTTTTTTCTTCCAGTATTAGTCTCTATTAAGGATTATACAGCTTAGTATATAATATTAACATAATGGCTTTTCTATGCGCTCCTTTAGCCCTGAACGGGGGCCTAGAAAAGTGTATTATGCTTAAATATTCGCTGGTCTTCTGGCGACCGCACTGCCGGCAGCACATTAAAAAGCACACTGATCCCACCCGCAAAAGCCTCTTTTTTTTAATAAGCTGCCACCCGGCGAGAAAAAAAAGCAAGCGCAATGACGTATCCTTATTGCCCTTGCCCCATCAATTAAACCATGTAGCACCACAAATCCAAAAACGAAATTGGAATCTAGCGTGCGACAATGCAACAACAGGATTTAATTACTCTCTTTTCAGCAGGTCGCGGGCAGTGTTGTAGCCGTTGATGATGGCGCCGGAGAAGCCGCCGCCCAGTTTGCCCCAGGCAGAGGCGATATGGATGTTCTTTGGTAGTGCCTTGAGGTATTCGGCCGAGCGGTTCGGGATTTGGGCGAAGCCATAAACGGCTCCTCCCGGGTTCAGGGTGAAGCGTTTTACGCTCAGGGAGGTGGCTACCTCCACATACTCAACGGCATCCCGGAAGCCGGGGATAAACTGCTCACAGCGACCGGTAAAAATGTCAGCCACATCGGCTTTCATTCGGAGGTACTCTTCCCGGTTCAGGTTCTCCCAGTCGGCAGGGTAGTCGATTGCGCAAACGGCGCCAACGCTTTTTCCTTCTGGTGCAAGTTTTGAATCGACCTGGCTGTAGTCCACGAAGGTGAAGCTGCGTGTGCTGAAATCGCTCTTGTTGTTGGGAAGGATGTCGGCCTGGGCTTTTATGGAAGGATCGAAGACGAAGGTAGCGTAGTGTTTGTTACCCACTTCTTTCAGCGATTTTTTAAAGCCATAATAGACCGTCAGAAGTGAGGCCCCGATATTTTGCCCGGACAGCTGACTGGCCAGGGCTTTGCCATCGGATTTTGAAAGCAGACTTTCGGCCAGCTCTGGGATGGAGGAATTTACAATGATGTCGTTTGCCCTTGCTGAATCCTCTTTCGGATCCCTGCCTCTGGCATCCTGATAGGTGACACCCACTGCTTTCTTGCCTTTGTAATCAATACGGGTGACCAGCTTTTTAAGCTTTACTTCGCCGCCATTTTCAGTGATAATATCCACCAGGGCATCGGAAAGTTTTTGTGAGCCTTCCTGAATGTAATTGGCCCTTCCGCCATAGTTGCTGTTCTGGGCCGAGAGGTAATAGTACCAGCTGAGGGTATAGGGATCGTCGTGGTAATATCCCAGGTTACCAAGGAGCACCAGTTTGAGCTCTTCGTTTTTGATGATTTCGTCCAGGAAGAGACCAATGCTTTTCTCTGGCTGATTGCGGTTCAGAACCATTACCCTTTTGGCGTTGGCCAGGTGCCAGAAATAGGCGTCAATGCCTTCTTCCTCACCAGGAAAGGCCTTCTTTAACACGGTTTTTACTTCTTCCACCTGGTGGGGAATGACAATGTCCTGTCGCCCGTTTATAAAGCGATAAAATTCCGGAAGGGCCAGGAAATTAACCCGTTCAAGCAGTCCCAGGTCCTCGAACATTTTCAACTT
>JAUUZQ010000109.1 GCA_030589895.1 Bacteroidales bacterium | reverse complement strand
CCGACAAATGATGCTCCAATGGAGGAGCAGATTCCTGCAATTTCATCCTCTGCCTGAAATGCGATAGCACCCAGGTGTTTTCTTTTGGTAATCTCCTGCAGAATCTCAGTTGCCGGAGTAATAGGATAAGAACCCAGGAAGAGTTTTAGCTTTGCCTTCTCCGCAGCAGCGAGCAGTCCCCAGGCTGTTGCCTGGTTTCCTGTAATATTTCTGAAGAGACCTTTTTTATTCTTTACGGGATCCACATTAAATGTTGTGGAAAGCGCTTCAATGGTTTCGGCATAATTATAGCCGGCATGTAAGACAGCGATATTGGCTTTCACCAGAAGCTCCTTTGATTTGAATTTTGCTTTGATAAAATCCTCACCCAGTTCCAGTTTCCTGTTAAAGAGCCAGTATAATATTCCGGCCACAAACTGGTTCCTTGTTTTGTCGGCAGTTTTCTGATCCACACCCTCGAGTTTGGCGGTATCGCGCGACAGGGTGGTAATGGGTGCACTCACCACATTGTAACCATCCAGTGAACCATCTCCAAAAGGATCCTCTTCATAGCCGGCCTTTTTATAGTGCTTGCTATCGAAATTATCGATATCGAGAATGATAGTCGCTCCATACTTCAGCCATTTCATGTTTGCTTTCAGTGCTGCCGGATTCATTGCAACCAGGACATCAGCCTGATCGCCCGGTGTAGCTATCTCTTTGTGTCCGATATGAACCTGAAATCCCGAAACACCCGCAACAGTACCCTGTGGTGCCCGAATTTCAGAAGGATAATCAGGAAATGTTGAAAGGTCATTTCCAATGAACGCTGATGTATCAGAGAACTGGTTTCCGGTAAACTGCATTCCATCACCGGAGTCGCCCGCGAATTTTACTACTACATCTTCCAGATCTACAACTTTAGGATTTTTTCCCATGCCAGATTAAATAAGAATTAAAAAATCATTTACTCCAAAATAGACAAATGCAATTAAAAAACAGAATCTTTTAGTTGCATTTTATTAACCATCAACTACCTTCTGTAGCTGTTTAACAATTAATTAACAAATGTACATATTTTCATACAAGGGCGCCCTTCAGGGAAGGTATTGTTCAACATAAATAATTGGTCTAAATAAGGCATAGCCACAGGTGACCCTGAAAGGGTTAAATATCACCAGCCACTCCGTGGCTCCGTGGCTTACCAGATAGATTTCTTCTCCAGATCTATGCTCTGGTTAAAGAATATTCTGCCGATAGCATCGAAGTATAGTGTGTGATCTGAGACGTAGAATTTATCCTTTCCCTTTCTGGATGTGGAAAGAAGATCATTGTCTCCAAGAAAATCCCTGATGTACTCTGCAACAATACGTGAAGTATCAATCACATTCACATCGAAATTATAATAGCGACTGATCTGGTTGCGGATAATCGGATAGTGTGTACAGCCAAGAATGAGAGAATCTATATCTTTCAGTTCGTTCCTGGACAAATATGACCTGATGATGGCATTGGAGATATCATCGAAGACAAATCCCTCCTCTATCATCGGAACAAAAAGTGGTGTTGCCAGTGAATTTACAATCAGGGAGCTATTTTTAGACTGAATTCTGTCGGGATAGGTATTTGAATTGATGGTTGCTTTTGTTCCAATCAGGCCCACATTTTTCATATCTGTGCTTTCCGCCACAAAATCCACAACCGGATCGACCACATTCAGAATCTTCGCCTTGTTACCGGCATGCTTCTTCACTTCTTCGTATGCATTTGATGAGGCTGAATTACAAGCAATCAGAATCACCTTGCAATTATTATCCAGTAGAAAATCGGTAATCCCTTTGGAGTATGAGACTATCGCCTTTTTCGATTTATCCCCATAAGGCAAATGAGCTGTATCCCCGTAATAGATAAGTCGCTCCTGTGGAAGAAGCGAACTGATAGCGTGTGCGACAGTTAATCCGCCAACACCGGAATCGAAAAGACCAATTGGATTTGAATTGTTGCTCATAAGGAGTGTAAAGTTAAAAAAAACGCACAGACCAATAGAATGATCCGTGCGTTCAGTTAAAAAATATAAGCTTTTAGAAAGGCATTCCTGCGCCACCTTGCAAAGCAGGCTTGTCCTCTATTCCAAATTTCTCAAGGATCAATGGAACCATGTCAAGACTCTTGTCTGAAACATAGAGCGGATTTCCCTGTGAAACATCAAAGACATAAACCAGGTCATTGGCCTCAGCAAGTTCATTTATAGTTTCAATGATCTTACCATATAAAGGACGCATTAATTGTCCCGGACGGTTTTGCAGATCCTCAGATGCACGTTGCTGAAAAGCCTGTGCCCTCATCTGTAATTCCTGAACCTCCTGCGCTTTCACATCTTTTACCAGTTGTGGCGAAAGGGTGTCATTATTATAGGCTTCAATCTTCCTGTTAATTTCAACCTGCAATCTCTCCAGCTCCACATTATACATTGAATCAAGGCTTCCCAAAACCTTGGAAATACTATCATATTCAGGCATTAGCTGAATAATGTATTGTGAATTTACATGACCGAATTTTGCAGACTGGCCCACTACAACGACTGAAAACAGTGCAATGGTAATTGTTAGAAATGCTGTTTTAATCTTATTCATTTATTTGCTTTTTTTACTTAAACGAGTACAAAAATACAGTTTTAATTCTTATAACCTAACTTTTGTAATACTTCATCACTCTTGTCATATTTCGGATTGGAATAAAGAATTGATGCACCACTGGCTGTATCAAAAATAATAGCATAACTACCTTCAATTGTCATCTCCTTGATGGCTTTATAAAGGGCATCCTGAATTGGCTTCACAAGCTCTTCACGCTTGTTAAACAAATCTCCTTCCGGACCAAAATATTTGTTCTGCATCTCTTTCACGCTCTTCTCCTTGTTCACGATCTCATTTTCCCTCTTCTGCTTCATGTCGTCTGAAAGAAGCACTCTTTCTGCCTGGTAGGTTTTGTACATCTCTGCAATAGATTCATATTCCTTTGTAATTTCCGTTTCCCATTTTTCAGACAGATTGTCAATTTCATCCTGTGCTGCAACATAGGAAGGAATATTCTTCAGAATATAATCTGAATCCACAAAGGCAAATTTCTGTGCAATGGTAGCTGTGGTAAAGAGAAATGCAATCATTGCTATGGCTATTAATTTTTTCATATTGTATTAATTTTAATTGTATATGACATAAATATACAAAGCTTATGCCAAAAATATCTGAAAAATGTGACAGAACCTAAAATATGGGGGGATAAGATACTTTCTTAACAAAAATTAACGGTGAATGGGTGGCCACGGAGTGGCTTCATAGGCTTAGCCACAGGTGAAACCTGTGGATTATGATGACGATAAGTCCTTCAACCCCGACTGGGGTTGAATTCGCGGGATAGCCCTGAATCCACGGGTTTCACCCGTGGCTAGTGATATTGAGCCACTTCGTGGCTTAACAAAACGCCTAAAACTGTTGGCCTATTGTGAAATGGAATTGTGATCCGCTAATACCTGCTCCCGGATAGGGCTCATCGAAACCCCATGCCCAGTCAACACCAAGTAGTCCGAACATTGGAAGGAAGGCCCTGAGACCAACACCTGCCGAACGCTTGGACTGGAATGCATTAAAATCGTCGACGCTGTACCACGCATTTCCACCTTCCAAAAATCCAAGCACATAGATGGTTGCGGAGGGGTTCAGTGAAACGGGATACCTTAATTCCATTGTAAACTTGGTATACACATTACCCGATTTTCTACCATCGATCGTTGGTGTAAGAGATCCGTTTTCATATCCTCTCATGGCCACTGTTTCACGACCATAGAGATTATATCCTGAAAGTCCATCACCACCAACATCAAAACTTTCGAATGGTGAAGGACCGATATCGTCGTTATAATGGCCAAGGTACCCAAAATGCATTCTGGTATAGAGTACCAGATTCTCCACTATTGCCTTGTACCAATCAGCCTTAAACATCCATCTGTGGTACTCAACCCATTTGTACTTTTCCTCTTCCGGAGCATTGACGTAAAAACCGTCTTCCTTATCATTCATCAATGAATAAGGCGGAGTGATCTGCAAACTCAGGCTGAGATTTGAACCGCGCCTCGGATAGATAGGCTGGTCAGTTGAATTTCTTCCCAGTGTTGTAGTAAAACTCAGGTTGTTGAAGGTTCCATTCTCTGCCAGGAAGTTTTGGTAATCCTGCAGATGATAACGCTGATAGCTAAGCTGATTCTGCAATATAAAGAAGCTATCCGGCCACTTCAGTCTTCGTCCGAGACCCAGTGATGCTCCGGTAACTTTCATGAATTCATCCGGCACATCGCTATCGGGATTCCAGTAACTATAATAGTTTTGATTGATCTTGGAATGAAATACAGAAACTGAAAGTGAATTAGGTTTTTTCCCTCCAAACCATGGCTCAACAAAAGAAAAATTATACGATTGATAATACTTACCGTTTGTCTGTGCTCTCAGAGAAAGTGTTTGTCCGTCGCCCGATGGAACCGGTCTCCAGGATTTTCCATCAAACATTCTGCCAATTGCAAAGTTCGAGAACCTGATTCCCACCGTTGCAATCAACATACCTGCGCCATAACCACCGGATACTTCCAGCTGGTCATTTGCTCTCTCAATCAATTTATACTCCAGGTCTACAGTACCTTCTTCCTGATTTGGAACAGGGTTGGGTTCGATCTGCTCAGGGTCAAAATGTCCCAGGGAGGCAAGTTCTCTCACAGACCTGATAATATCCTGCTTGCTGAACAGGTCACCCGGCTTGGTCCATATCTCGCGACGGGCCACATGTTCGTTGGTCTTGGTATTCCCGGTAATGGTAACCTTATCCACTGTAGCCTGTGCTCCTTCCCTGATACGCATTTCATAATCGATGGTATCATTTTCAACGCTGATCTCCACTGATGTAAGGTCAAAGAAAAGATAACCATTGTCGAGATATACACTGTTAACAGCATCCTCATCATAAAGTAACCTTTCATCCAGAATACTCTGGTCAAAAACATCTCCTTTCTCAATACCCAAAACGGCATTGAGCAGGGTAGCAGAATATTTTGTATTCCCTATCCATTCAATATCTCCAAAATGGTATTTATTTCCCTCTTCAATCTTGATATAAAGATTTACCCTTCTCTCCACTTCATCGAGTATCACTATACTGTCCCCCAGTACTTTGGCATCTCGATAACCATTTTTGTTGTAGAAATCAACCAGACTGATCTTGTCCTCCTTGAGCTTCTCTCCTATCATCTTGGAAGCTTTAAAGAAGTTCAAGCTCACCTTCTTTGTATTCTTCATCACACGACTCAGTCGCTTATCCGGGAATATCTCATTTCCAATAAAGAAGATCTCATCGATCTTGATTCTGTCATTCTTCTCCACCTGTATCTCCAGTCGAACCATATTTATCTTAATGCTATCCGGCTTCTGAAGAATTACTACTTCGGTATTCAGGAATCCCTTCTCCACATAATGTTCCTTGATGATCCGTTTTGTATTGTCAACAATATCGTCGGTGACCTGCTGACCATTGCGGAGATTGATCTTCTCCATCAGGTCCTGCGATTCCGTCTTGCTCACACCATTAATAGTCAGGCGAAGCATCCGGGGACGCTCAAGCAGAAAGATATCGAGCCAGACCTTGTTTCCTTCAATTTTACGGGCTGAGATCTTGGCATCAGAAAATAGTCCCTGACTCCAGAATTTCTCCAGCACCTTTGTGATATCATCACCCGGAAGTGTAATGGTGTTGCCCACCTTCAATCCCGAAAGGCTCACCAGTACTTCTTTCTGAATAAATTTAATCCCACTTACAGTTACTTCCTGAATAATATAATCTTTCGGACGTGAGTAATCGATCACCTCCATTGAATCATAAGCAAGTGGAAGCACTTCTTTTATCTTTATTGAATCATCAGCAATTGAAGCAGGTTCAGCAATTTCCATTGAATCATCAGCAATTAAAACATTTTCCTTGATCTCCAGTGAATCGTTTGCTTCTGACACAGTTCTCACCTGGGCATTGAGCTGGAATAATATGCCTGAAACCAGAATTGCAAAAAGTAATTTCCTCATTCTACCTTAATTATTTACCGTTATAGTATTAGCCTGATCACCTACTCTTCCGAATCGTCTGTCTCTCCGCTGAAAATCCAAAATGGCCTCATAAAAATGTTCCTTACGGAAATCGGGCCAGAGAACCGGTGTGAAATAGAGTTCAGTATATGCAAGCTGCCAGAGCATGAAATTACTGATTCGTTTCTCTCCACTGGTTCGGATAAGCAGTTCAGGGTCGGGTATGGTCGAGGTATTAAGGTATGATTCAAACACGCTGTCGTCGATGTGCTCCGGATCAAGATTTCCGGCACGAACATCTTTGACAATTTTTTTCACTGCAGAGGTGATTTCCCACCTTCCGCTGTAGCTGACAGCAATAACGAGGTTTAGGCCGGTATTGTCAGCTGTATAATCAATAGCGCTTTGTAACTGTTTTAATACTGAAGCAGGGAGATCGCTCAGCTCACCAATTACAGACAGGCGCACATTATTTTTAAGTAAATTTTCTGTTTCATTCTGAATGGCATTCACAAAGAGGCCCATCAGTGCATCTACTTCACCTTTTGGACGGTTCCAGTTTTCGGTAGAGAAAGCATAGAGGGTGAGGTATTCAACTCCCAGCTCCCCGGCCGCTTCAGTTATCTGGCGTACTGCTTTCACTCCATTCTGGTGCCCGAAAATGCGCACATTCCCCTTCCGTTTCGCCCATCTTCCATTGCCATCCATGATAACGGCAACATGATGAGGAAGTTTATTCCTGTCTATTTGTGCTTTAAGATCCATTTCAGCGTCTCTTTCTGTTGCCCTCATCGTAAGTAGGACAATTTTCCCAAAACTTAATTATTTTATATGTAACAAAAACTCCTGTAAAAATATACCAGTCGCGGTTTCCCATGGGCGCCATCACATCTTCCAAACCCGGATTTTCAACTCCATCCACCAGGTCACTTAATGCTCTTCTCGGCCCTACCTCAACTCCTGCACTCAGCCATCTTCCCACATTCAACTTGTAACCCGCACCAAAAGGCACTGTAAAATGCGATTTCACATCCGGGCTCCTACTTAGCTTCAAACCAAAGCCTATACCCGCAAAAACATAGGGACTTGACTTGGTTTTTCTATGCGCAGTTTTATAAGGTTTCCAGTTAAATTCAAAATTCAGCGCCAAATCTACGAACTTTGCGTCAAATTCCAGTGGTCCAAGGGGACGAAAATAATCAGAAAAATCATAATCACTTCCCGAGAGCGAATGATAGGTCCCCGAAAAGCGAACAGAATTGCGGTGATTAAAGTTATAACGGTACAGTCCACCAATGGCTATAGACGGTCTGTAAAAATGTCTTGAAGTATTGATGTCACCCATATAATAGGATGTACCACCAAAAAGACCGATATCGGCATATTGCTGTCCTGATAGTTCACCGGAAAAAATAAAAAAGAGGCTGACGATAAGAATTGCAACCCAAACTGAAGGCTTATTACCTTCTTCCTCCATACCTTCTAAAGATCGGAACTCCTCTCCTGTCATTTCGTATCTTGTATATCGCCTTAACATTCGTAAGGATGTAATAATCATTATATTGTGATGATGGATGTAAATATCCATCCAATTCATCTGTAAAAGTATACCTATAGCCTATCTCAAAACCCAGGGCAAGATCGGAATTAATCGTGTATTTCATTCCCAATCCTGCAGGTAGAACGAAATTAAAATGAGTATTATTATCATAATATGGATTAGATAATACTTCCTCCCCATCGGAATCAGTTATTTTTGATTTGGTCAGTATTCCTCCGGCACCTGCAAACACGTATAAACTAAATTTATTATAATTATTCACCATCCCTTTTCTGTTGTATACACCTGAGAAACCAAAGGTTCTGCCATCTCCAATAATATTATATTCGAGTCGGACAACAGGCTCAAAAGAGTGAGAAATAAAACTATAACCTCTGCCTCTGTCTATCGGATCTTTTCCACTTAGTGGAATATACGAAAGGTCAAGTTGAACTGACAAATCCTGAATAATCATAAATGAGGCATCAAATGCAAAATTTGGTCTGGTTCCGGGAAGTCGAAACGATTTTAAACCAAAAAATTCAGAGCCTATATCCATAAAGGCATGCGTTGTACCTATCCCAACAGAAGCTTCATAGCGCACCAATCTCCACCGTTGAGCCTGAGACTCAACAGGTATTAAGAGTACAAGAAGCAATATATATATCCAATGATTCTTTTTCATTCTCTGAGTTAAAAGATTTTGCAAATATAAAAATAAACAATTAATTCTAAAAACAACAGATAAGGAAAAAAAGTTGTGAATGAATGTTACCCATCTGGCAAGGATGACTGCAACAAATACCACAACCGGTGCCCATAGTTAATGAGCCACTAATTCCTTTTGTCAATCCCCCACATCAATTTATTCCGCAGCGTACTATAGAAACTACTGTTTTCGATGCGTATCATTTTGAGGGTGTAGTCGGCCCGGGAAACAGTGATCTTATCCTGAACCGGCACATTGATGGAGCGGGAATCCAGTGCCAGCTGGTAGTACTCATTGCGGGTGTCTACACTGAATTTCAGCACTGCCTTTCCGGGAAGAACCAATGGTCTGACAGTCAGGTTATGGGGTGCGATAGGTGAGAGTACGATGCTATCCGATTCCGGGACAACAATAGGTCCGCCAACACTCAGGCTATATGCCGTAGAGCCGGTTGGAGTTGAAAGAATGAGTCCATCGGCCCAGTAGGAACTTAGGAATTCATCATCCACATGCACGTGCACTGTCACCAGTGAAGCGGCATTTTTATAGATTCGCACTTCATTGAGTGCTATGTTATTGGCTTGAAATGATTTCCCTGAAGAATTCACCTTCAGCAACATTCTCTCCTCCAGATCATACTTCCCGCTGAAGATGCTGTCGAGCGAATCTTCCAGACCTTCCTGACTAATATAGGATAAAAACCCCAGTCGTCCTGTATTGATTCCCACCACCGGAATCCCCGAATCCTTCACAATGGATACTGTCTCCAGGAAAGTACCATCTCCCCCGATAGAAAAAAGAAAATCCACATCATTGGGCAGGTCCTCGTGGCTTTCAAACTTACCTTTCACCTTTGGACGCAAACCGGATTTTGATTGCATGAACTCAAAAAAAGGCTTGAATACCAATACATCTATATTCATGGATTTTAATCTGCTAAACAGCAGCGCAACATTTTCTCTTGCTGAGGGGTGGAAATTTCTTCCGTAGATAGCAACTTGCATAATCAGACGTTGAGGTAGTTTAGAAATTCATCGAACCTGTCCTGGTAAAACTCATCCATATCTTCAGAATTCATATAGGAAGCCGTAATAGTATAACTATACCTGTTAAAGGTAGCAATAATTGCCGTCAGATCGATAGTATTTATCTTTAGTGTGACACTCATTCGCTGTGTATTCTCTTCTGAGGAAACATAGAGACTGAGAATCTTTGCGTTATTTTCCTCTACGATATTGGATATTTCTGTCAGCAGGTAATCCTTGTTGTCCATTTCCAGCACAAGAATGCCACCCGGATGTTGCATGGCTGACAAATTGGCAAATTCGCGGATCAGGTCATCCTGTGTAATAACACCCAAAAATTGTTTGTCATCATTCAGCACCGGCACCAGGGTAAGCTTCAAGCGCGAGAGAAGCTCAATCACTTCATATATATGCTGATTCTGTCCCACAAAAGGCCTTTGCAGCGACAATCCATGATTTCCGACAGGCTCCTCCGGATCGTTAAGGTCATATATATCCTGATCGGAGATCAAACCAAGAAACTGCTTGTGATTCACAATTGGAAGGTGCTTCACACGGAAAATCTCCATCCAGTTCAAGGCCTGAACACCGGTATCTGAGGTCTTCAGTCCGGGCACTACATCCGATATGAGATTCTTTGCGAGCATAAGTTGTAAATATAATTCATTTATGGAGAAACAAAAATCGTACCATGGGTTTCACCCATGGCTAATTAATGTAGAAACCCTTCGGGTTAGGACCCATAATTAATGGAGAAAGTCTTCGGGTTAGGGCCCGTGAATAAATGAATCGAAAACTTTGGGTTAGGGGCAAAAAGAAATGGAGATAGGAAATTCGAAGATTAGCTTTATTTTTGTGGAAATTATTATACCATGATCATTGCAGAGAAAAAGAAAACCGAAAATATCGCAGAGTACCTATTATATATGTACCAGATAGAAGACCTGATCCGTGCCAGTAATTTTGACCTGGACAAAATTGAGGAAAGCATCATCTCTAAGTTTGACACAGACTATGCCACAAAACGGGAAATGCGCGAGTGGTACAAAGCACATATCGACAGGCTCACAAGTGAAGGAAAAGAGAAACAGGGACACATGAATTTTCTGATGGACCTGATCAGTGAACTGAATGAATTAAACCTGAAACTGCTTCATGATCCCCTGAACAATGAATTCAAGGATGTATATGACAAGGCAAAGCTGGAAATTGAAGCACTTAGGATGCGCTCAGGACATAGCAAGGAAAATGATGTGCATCTGGCACTGAATGGGCTATATGGGTATTTGATGCTGAGATTGCAGAAGAAGGAGATTTCGGAGGAAACGAAAGAGGCGTTTGGGAAGATTGGGGAGTGGCTGGCAAGGCTGGCAGAAGAATGGAAAAGTAAAAGGGGGGCAAGGTAAAAGAAAGAAGGCAAAAGGGTCAAGGTAATTGAATCAAGATAATAGGAAGAAGATAAAAGGTAAAAGTTGGTGAAACTATTTCATAGAAAATATGGTACAACTGGTCCCCCGTTAATCATCATCCATGGACTATATGGTGCATCGGATAATTGGGTGAATATAGCCAGGGAGCTGTCAGAATCCTTCGAGGTTTTTATTGTGGATCAGCGGAACCATGGGGCATCCCCACATAACACAGAGCACAATTACGAGGTGATGATGGAAGACCTGAGGGAGTTTATGGATGAGCAGCAACTGGAGAAAGCT
>JAUUZQ010000085.1 GCA_030589895.1 Bacteroidales bacterium | reverse complement strand
GAGGAACTTGTTATATAGATATATCGCTCTTCCAGAGCTTTTAATTGTAAAAAATCATGGTTACTTTTGTTTTCTTTAAAGAGAAATGAAGCAGGATTATCCAGAATAGTTTGTTATCTGACAGATGTATGGTAAGAATTGGAAGACAAATACCGCATTATAAGACCGTGGACGAAAATTCACTTGAAGCACTCTTTTCTTCAGAGCTTAAGTACAGATATCTGCTTTCATTAAAGTTTGCAGATACACTTTTAGACCGGGGTAGAGATAAAAGTATTGTTGTTATACTGAAAAATCCAAGTGCTGCTGATGAAAGAATGGCAGATGCCACCATACGAAAGATAGAGACTTTTGTGTATAACAGGTTCCCTGATGTGAGACAGCTATATGTTTTGAATATTTTTGCATTTCGGGCAACTGAGCCCGGGGACCTGAACGAAGCCTTTAAAAATGCCGGGTCACAGGAGGTTATTGGAAGTGAGAATAACAGGATAATTAAAAATACTATTCAGGAGAGCGATTACGTAATACTGGCATGGGGTAACTCAAGTGGAATAGATAAAACTTTATATGAGGAAAGGATTTTTCGGGTGAAAATGATCCTTAAGGATATTCCACAGCAAAAGATATATTGTATAAGAGGGAAGACAAAAACAATACAGCCATTACATGGTTTAATGTGGGGATATGAATACGATATAATTCCCGCCATTGAAATACCAGGATATTTATGATTTCAGTTGATAATATTACTGTACGGTTTGGAGGATTTACACTTTTTAACAAGGTTTCTTTCCAGGTAAACAAAGGTGACAGAGTTGGATTTGTAGGGCGAAATGGTGCCGGAAAAACAACCCTGTTGAATTTAATGACCGGGATACATCAACCTGATGAAGGCAGTGTAGTCAGATCGTCTGATATAGAGGTTGGATATCTCCCGCAGCAGATGAAGCATCGGGGATCAAAAACCTTGTATAATGATGCGCTCGAGGCATTCGATTATGTCTTAAAACTGGAAAAAGAGATTGCCCGCCTGAATGAAAAGCTTGCAGAAAGAACTGATTATGAGTCGGAATCGTATATGCAACTCATAGAACAGGTATCTCATGCAAATGAGCGTTTTGAGCTGGAAGGTGGAAGCTCTATACATGCCAATATTGAGCAAACCTTAACAGGACTGGGATTCCTTTCTTCGGATATGAACAGGTCGGTTCGGGAGTTTAGTGGTGGCTGGAGAATGCGAATCGAACTGGCTAAAATTTTATTGCGTAAACCTGATTATATCTTGCTTGATGAACCGACCAATCATCTTGATATTGAATCTATTCAGTGGTTGGAAACTTATCTTTCCAGTTTCCGTGGAGGAGTGCTTCTGGTTTCTCACGACAGGATTTTTCTGGATAGAGTGACCAACAGGACACTGGATCTGTCGCTTGGGAAAGTCTATGATTATAAGGTCAGCTATTCAAAATACGTTCAGTTGAAACAGGAACGAATAGACCATCAGATGGCATCTTTTCAGAACCAGCAGAAGATGATCAAAGAAACGGAGGAGTTTATCTCTCGATTCAGGTATAAGGCGACTAAAGCTGTTCAGGTACAGTCGAGGGTGAAACAACTTGCCAAGCTCGACAGGATTGAAGTAGAAGAGGAAGATAAACTGGTTATGAATCTGAGATTTCCTCCCGCTAAACGTTCAGGTGCAGTAGTTGTTTCCACGAAGAATTTAACGAAATCATATGGCGATAACCTGGTGCTGAAGAATGTGGAGATGATTATTGAAAGAGGAGAGAAGGTGGCTTTTGTGGGACGGAATGGTGAAGGAAAAACGACATTATCTTCTATTATCGCGGGACAACTGGATCATAGTGGGACAGTTACTATCGGACACAATGTGGGCCTGGGTTATTTTGCTCAGAATCAGGATGAATTGCTGGATGGGGAAAAAACGGTATTTGACACGATCGACAGAGTGGCGGTAGGAGATATTAGAACAAAGATCAGAGATATTCTTGGTGCATTTCTGTTCCGTGGTGATGATGTGGATAAGAAGGTGAAGGTCTTGTCAGGTGGAGAGCGTTCCCGACTGGTGATGGCAATTATGTTGCTTCAGCCCTATAATTTTCTGATTCTTGATGAGCCAACGAATCACCTGGATATGAGATCGAAGGATATATTGAAAAATGCTTTGTTGAAATACGACGGTACATTGATCATTGTATCACATGACAGGTGGTTTTTAGACGGACTGGTAGACAAGGTATTTGAGTTCAGGGATAAGGGAACAAAGGAGTACCTGGGAGGAATATTTGAGTTTTTAAAGAAAAGAAAGATCAGTTCAATTAAAGAGATCGAAAGGAAGGCTGCCTCTGCCAAAGTAGTGAATTCTGAAAAAGCGGGAGGTGAATCGAAGAGTAATGGAAAGAAAGGTTCACATGTCGACTATAATCAGCAGAAACAAATAGCTCGTGATATTCGAAAAGTGGCTAATAGAATTAAGGCTATTGAAGCTGAAATCGAAAATATTGACACTGAGATAGCTGAAATGGATAAGATGATGTCCAATCCTGCATGGATCCAGGACTATAAGATTTTTCAGAAGTATTCTGATAAGCAAAGTAAACAGCAGAGCTTGATGGAAGAATGGGAAGATGAATCAGAAAAGCTAAATTCTTTGAAACAAGACAGAAATTGAGTAATTTGTCAGTTAATATAGTGTAATAATGAAGTCGATCCGGGGTGTAGTTATAGCAAGTATTTTCTTTGCAAGTTGTGCACTTGTGGATGATCTATCGAGCCCCTCAGACAGTCAGGCGGCGCTTTATAATCCAAGTAAATATTCCATAAATTCCGATTTTCGTATTTTCCATGTGTCAGATGAAATATCGACATTATACATTCGTCTGTTTCCAAGTGAATTGCTTTTTAACCAGGCGAATGATGATGGAGAATATCGTGCCATGGTAAAACTGGACTATTCATTGTATGAACTGGATGGGAGAGAGCAAATAAAGTTTAAAGTTGATTCCTCCGTATCCTTTTTGAAGCTTGGAAAAAAGGACCAGGAGCGTTCAGCTTATCTTTCTTCACTTATTATCCCTGTTCCTTCAGGAAAAAAATTTCTCCTCAAAATGGAGATCTCAGATTTGCAGAGAGGAACCAGTGGACTGGCGCATATACTTGTCGATAAAGTAAACAAATTGTCGTCCCAAAACTTCAGTATAGTTTCTGCCAGCACAGGAATGCCAAAATTCATGGAGTATCACAGGTCTGGAGAGGTGTTTTCATTGCGCTACCGTGACCGCAATATTGATACAGTTTTTCTCGACTTTTTTAAAGAGAACAATGCTTTGCCACGACCTCCTATAAGAAGATTAGGTTTCAAGCCCTTACCGATTGCCAGGGATACTACCATTGCCTTGCAATTTTCTGATACCATAATATTCACTCTTCCGGGTGAAGGAAAGTACCATTTCAGAATTGACTCAAGTAAAGAAGAGGGAGTGACAATGTACAATTTTGGCGATACATATCCACAGATCAGGAATGAAAAGGACATGATTAAACCTCTGTTCTATATTTCCTATCCTGCAGAATATAAGAGGCTGATGGAGAGTAATGGAAGTAAGATTGCGATCGATGAGTTTTGGCTGAAAAGAGCCTCCAACATGGATCGGTCACGTGAATTGATAAGGATATACTATAACAGGGTGCTTTATTCAAATATTTTCTTTACAGCAGGTAAAGAGGGATGGAAGACTGACAGGGGAATGGTCTATATTCTATTTGGACCACCCGATAGAATGAAAGATACCGGTACATCTCAGATTTGGTACTATGTTTCCAGGAGAAGAGGAGTGATCGTTGAGTTTAAATTTAACCGGGATTCAGACTATTTTACCAACGAAGCTTTCAATTTGGAGAAGAATCAATTTACACTGAAATACCTCGATGATGCAGTAAGATCATGGAACAAAGGAAAGATACATTCATTATCTAATTAAATGGAACGAAAAAAAGAACAGATGATCTTTGGCGTGCGTGCCTTGATGGAAGCATTGGATGCCGGTAAGGAGATTGAAAAAGTAATGCTGAGAAGCGGGACCGGATCCAGTGAGATTTTTAAGGAACTATCGCGAAGGATTCATTTAGAGAAAATACCATTTCAGTATGTTCCAACGGAAAAGTTGAACTCTATTTCCAGGAAGAATCATCAGGGAGTAATCGCATATATTTCTGAAATTGCTTATAGTGAGATAGATTTTATTCTTCCATCAATATTTGAAAAAGGGGAAACTCCTCTTATTTTGATGCTTGATCAGGTCTCTGATGTGAGAAATTTTGGTGCCATTGCAAGAACTGCTGAATGTGCAGGTGTTCATGCCATTGTAATCCCGTTTAAGGGTGGAGCCAGGATCACTTCTGAGGCTGTAAAGACTTCTGCAGGAGCACTGCACTTTATACCGGTATGCAGACAACAGGATCTTGGAGAAACGCTTACATATTTGAAAAATAGTGGATTGACTGTATTTGCAGCGTCAGAAAAAGCGGAAAAAACCCTCTTTGAAGCAGACCTGACTGTTCCGGCTGTAATCATCATGGGAGCAGAAGATACTGGTATTTCTTCAAAGCTTAGTTTGTTGGTTGATACACCTTTATCGATACCTTTGACGGGCAAGATAAGTTCTCTAAATGTATCTGTGGCTACAGGTGTCCTTGTTTTTGAAGCAATGCGTCAACGACTTAGTTAATCTATTCCAATGGTAGTTGACGGTTGAAGCTTTCTTCCAGGGAAATAAATGTTTCGGTGCGTTCTATGCCCGGTATAGCTTGTAATTTTTCTCCAAGCACATATTTCAGATCTTCATTATTTCTGGTGTATACCTTAATGAATATCGAATATCCTCCTGTAATATAATGACATTGGGTAATCTCCGGAATTTCTTTAAGCTTGGTAACTACTTCAGGGTAGAGCCCCGCATTGTCAAGAAAAATCCCAACATAAGCACATGTATGAAATCCAATCTTTTTTGGATCCAGGATAAATTCTGATCCTGTAACAATTCCCATTTTGGCCAGCCTCTGAATTCTTTGATGAATAGCTGCGCCCGATACATTACACTCTCTGGCTACTTCCAGATAGGGAATCCTGGCATTTTTAGTAATCAGCGAGAGTATTTTTTTGTCCAGAGCGTCAATATGTGATACTTCGTCCATGTCAATTTGTTAAGACAATGAGTCCGGAAAAACAGGTAAACCTACCGATACAAACTTTAATTTATTACTGCTAATTTGTTGCTGTTTGTATTATATCGAACTCATTCGGTTAAAAATTAAAAGTAATAGTTCAAATATAGTTAGAATATTATAAACTCAGGACTAAGATAAGGATACTGAAGTAAGGTGCAAATGAAATGGAGTATGTTTAAGAATACCTTCATTCTCTTAAACTTCGCCAATCCTCTCCAGTCGGATTCTGAAAAACCCTCAGCTCAAATTCGGGTATGATAGCGAGAATATGATCAAAGATATCGGCCTGTATGCTTTCGTAGTTTGCCCATGCCTGGTCCTTACTAAAGACATATATCTCAATGGGAAGTCCTTTTTCTGAGGGTTGTAAATGTCGCACCAGAAAGGTCATATCTTGTTTAATCATTGGATGATTCTGAAGATAGAGCTCAAGATACTTGCGGAATATCCCCAGGTTGGTCATTCTTCGGCCATTCACCGGTAATGAATCATCAACTTCGAGTTGCTTGTTGTACTTCACAATCTCACTGTTTTTCTCCTCAATATAGCCTTTAAGCACACTGAACTTCTTAAATTTTTTCAGTAGCACATCATCTGCAAATTTCACACTTTGCATGTCAATATTGACAGACCTTTTTATCCGTCTACCGCCTGATTCTTCCATTCCCCGCCAGTTTGCAAAGGAGTTGGAAACCAATGCATAAGTCGGAATGGTAGATATGGTTTTGTCCCAGTTTTGTACCTTGACAGTGGTAAGTCCAATATCGATGACATCTCCGTCTGCACCATATTTTGGCAGTGAAATCCAGTCACCCACATTGACCATATTATTTGCTGAGAGCTGAATACTTGCAACCAATCCCAGGATCGTGTCTTTAAAAACCAGTAAAATTACTGCAGCTGAAGCCCCCAGTCCTGTCAGTAATCCTGATATTGATTTTCCCTCAAATAAGGAAATGACAATAAGTATTGCTACGATGTAGATGAATATTCTGACAACCTGTACAATGCCCTTGATATTTCTTCCTTTGGAAACAGGAAGTTTCAGGTATATCTCATGAAATGCCCCAACAACGGAATCGAGAACCAAAGCTGAAATGAGAATAATGTATATCTCGGTTAAGTGCTTAATGACGTTGACCAGATCAGGAGCATCGATAAGGAATATCACCATTCCGTTTATCACCAAGGCCGGGGCAATGTGAGCAAGCCTGTTAAATACCTTTTTCTTTAGAAATATATCGTCATATTGATTTTTAGATCGTTTAACGACCTGACTAATAATTCCTATTAATATCCTTTTTGTGAGTTTATCGGCAATAAAAGCAAGAAGTATGATTACAATGAAAACTGTTGCATTTTCTATGAAAAGGGTCAGTTTTTCGCTCATGCTGCTACCCTCCAGCAAGGTTCTGTAAAGATCAAGTAGTTTTTCAATCATTTTTTTTAAGTTTATGTTCCGGATTCAAAATTATACTTTTCAAATGTTTTTTAATGCAACTTTTTCAGAATGTTTTGTTAAATCCAATTTGAGGCTACCATAGAATAGTTATATTTGTCAATTCAGAAATTTAACCAACGATTATTACTTTCAGATTAAGTTGATGAAACGTTTCTCAGATGAAGAAATATTAGAAGGATTGAAGAAGCGGGATAACCGAACGCTTCAGTATATCTATAGCAATTACTATGATATTGTTCGTCAGCTTATTAACAACAATAATGGCTCTGATGATGATGCTGAAGATGTCTTTCAGGAAGCGCTGATCATCATATTCAAACGGCTCAAAGATGAGGGTCACATAGAACTTACAAGTGCATTTGGAACCTATATTTATTCAGTAGCCCGGCTTATCTGGTTGAAAAAGCTGAGAGAGTTGAGAAAAATGGATGTTACGGAGCTGAATAAGGAGATGGAGGAGTATATTGAGTTTGAAGAGCCCCCTCCGGTGCAGGACAAAGACCTTCGAATGGCTGTTTACCAAAGAAACTTACTTTTGATACCGGATGATTGTCAGCAAATTCTAAGACTGACAGCCCAAAATGTTAAATCTAAGGCTATTGCTGATAAATTAGGCTTTAGAAGTGAGTCATACGTACGCAAACGCCGTCATTTCTGCAAGGAATTTCTCATCAACAAGATCAAGGAGGATGTTGAGTATCAGGCGATGATTGAGGAGTGAGAAGGTAAAAGGAAAAGGAGTGATGGTATTTTATGCTTAATTACCTTTTAAGCTTTCTTTTTATTTTCCCCCGATATTGGAAGAAGAGAATGATGGCGACAAATCCTGCCAATATGGTAATCCAATAGAACGAGGCAGATTTTCTGTATAAGGGTTCACTGTCTCCTACCATGACAAATGCTGACCAGAAATATGGATTTGACTTCAGTCCGTCGGCAGACAAAATATAATCTATTTTAGCCAGACGCAGTGCTTCTTTTTTGGTTTTTCCCCGTTTAAGGTATTTGTAGAAAGAACTCATGAGTTCTGAGCTGGATCGGTCTGAGACCTGCCAGAGGGTCATAACAATACTCGGACAACCGGCATACATAAATCCCCTGGCCAGACTCATCATTCCTTCTCCTCGCTGCATCTCCCCATAGCCGCTGCTGCATGAACTTAATACTACCATGAAAGCATTTAGCTTTATGTTATAGATCTCGTATGTGAAGAGGTCATTGTCTTCTAACGAATCGTTCTCATTCCGTGTAAAAGCCAGGCGTGAGAGCATGGGATTTTCATCATCAAAAATCGTGTGCATTGCCAGGTGAATAATAGAGTAATCGGAGGCATACTTCTTGAAATTTTCTTCTGAGGCCATAGAATCAACAAATACTTCTGAGGGAACCCTGTTTGCAATGTTATCCACCTCTTCCTTGGTACCCAACAGTGGAATCAGGAAGTCAGAATCGCCATCCCTTAGAGGATCAGTTTCGGTCATCAGGTCTTCGTACATCGGGGCAAAGGCAAGTACCTTTTTCTCCGGCGTTTTGGTCTGGAATCTTTTACTGAAGAGTAGGGTGGAGGAGTAGGAATATGCCACCGACAAATCATGGATCAGGTAGGGAATTGACATATAGTCTACATATTCTATATCAACATCACTTGTAACGAAGGACTCAAACGGAAGGTACATCAACACTCCATCAGGAACAAATGTGATCTGTTTTTTTTCAGTGATTTCCAAAACCGGGGCTACTAAAATTTCATAAAACTCTCTGCCCAATCTAACATAGTTACGATAGGTTTCGTGTACATTCTGGTCGAAATCCTGTGATTGTAAAAGTTGATAGTAATCTATACAATCTTCTGTAAAGCTTGCATCAATACTATGCTGCAGGACTGATATTTGATCCTGGTCTACAATAAATGTTGTTAGCAGTGTGTCAGAGAGCACATACTCCACCAGTGCTTCATTCCTGGATATCTTTTTATGAATCTCATCCAGGCTTGCAAAGTGCGGATGATACTTTAATTCAAAATACTTTGGATAATTATTCTCGAGATTGTCGAGCATGGAGTTGTAATCATCTCTAAGGTTGAACAGTATATCTGAAAAATTTGCCATTCTTGTTGAATCGGGTGCTTCGCTGGCTTCTTCATTATAGAGCAGCTCCTCATAGCCTGTTATCTCTCTCTTAAATCTCTCTTCTTCTGCTTTAACGTCAGGAGGAATGTCAGAGAACTCCATTGCTTCAACACCCTTTATTTCTGAGAGGAGGGCAAAGGATTTACTGCTCTCTGTATAGTTAAATGCTGTTTCAAGATAGGATTGATCTCCGCTTACATTATAGAGATCTACTGCAACCCTGATTGCCTCATGGTAAACATCAAGAGTAATTTCGGTGGAGAATAATACACTTTCCTCGTTTTTCATATTTAAGCGCGACAAGGTAAGTCTGTCGATGGCCTCAATATAGTTTTCATGAGAGATTTCCAGGTATTCAAAATTGTCTGTGGAGAGGTAGATTTCAAATGCAGCTTGTGCTCTGAGTCTGTAAATTGTATTTAATTGGCTGTTTATTATAGTGTTATGCTTTTTAGTTTTGTTAGAAAGTCGCTTCGCAGATTTCCTATTAATATCATCTAGAGCCAAAGTAGTTACTTCGAAACACTTTTTGTATTTCTTTTCCTGAAGATATGTAGTGCCTAATTGGTCATAAATATCTATTAACCTGTATATGACATATTTTGAGGTGTAATGTACAATGTCTAGGCTCTTATATAAAGATTCCCTTGCCTTTTGATAATTGTCTGTGATTAAATAGATTGAAGCAGCCCGTGAGAGTATTCTTAATGCATCTTCCTGTTTTTTCTTTGATCGAGGAAAAGTTTCTTCAGTTTTTTGAAGTTCAGATAAGGATAACTCTAATTTTTCTAATCCTGACTTAAATCTTCCCAATTCTAACTCAAAAATTCCTAATTCCTGATAAGCATAGCATAGAAATAAGTGCTTATTGAATAAACGATCATCATTAAAATCTAGAGATTCTATAATGTGAATTAGACTTTCTGCACTTGATTTATTATTGGTCACAATTAATAGATTGAAATAATTGAGTATTGCAGTATTGAAGCTGCTGGTATTTATTAGTCCAATGCGCTCAAAGAGTTCAACAGCATATTGGTAATAGCTCTCAGCCTCTCCAAAATCGCTATAATTGAATAGGATATTACCTTTGTTGTGATATATGTACGCCAGATACATTGATTCAGGATCAGAAATCTTAAGCATCTTTTCAGAAATATCAAGATGTTTAATGGCGTTTTTATAGTCCAGTTTGTATCTGTAAAGAGAAGCTAGATTGATATGAGTCCCCGCAATCTCTGGAGAGTTTTCATCGTCGTAATAAGTCTCTTTCAATGATATAGTTAGGAGCATATAGTACTCAGCACTGTCATATTTTCCTTCCTCATAGTAATTGAATCCTAAAAGATCGATTTTATCTATTCTCTTTTTAAGTTCAGGATCATCTTCTTGAGCAAAAGTAAATATGCTTACTAGAAAGAGAAGTGCTAAAGTGAGACATATTTTGATTCTTACCATGGTATAAATATATATATAAATGAACAAAATTCTTTGGAAATATGCAAGAGCTATAAAGAATGATATTTTTTTACCATTTGTAAAATACTTAAAATCAACACTATAAAAAATATTTTAAAAAAAGTTCATTTTTTTGGGTAACGTTTTCCTGTTTTCTGGAATAAAGGGATGAACAATCAATAAAAACAATTTAGTAATCCCTAATTACTTTGAACATGAAAACAACAAACGTACACTTCGGAAACTTTGTCAAGGATGCAATGACATTAAGTGAAATGAATTATTTAAGAGGTGGTTTATGTCCAGATAGACCTGGTGATTTAGTCATACCTCCTGAGGAAAATGGAGAAAGAATTACAGTCTAAGGACTTCGAAAAAAAAACATACGGCTTATCACCGAAACGATAATGGATGACTGCAGCGGCAGGGATATTCTGTAAACACAGATTATTAAACATCCGAACATGAAAAGAAAATATTTACGGAATAGCACTTGAGAGTGCATATCCGGTAAAAGATATGATAGCGCATATTCGCTAAACGAATATGAGTATATATTCGAAAAAATATTCTCTAAGATCAATTTCAGACAGCTAAGTGGCTGTCGTACTTGACATACATGAAATTTAACTAAATATTAATAAAATGAAACGAGACAGGCACACAATCCAGAAGTTCCTCGATCATGACCTTTCAGATAAGGAAATGAAGAGGTTCGAAGCAGATCTGGAAGCGAGTCCTACGCTACAGGCCGACCTGAATTTGTACAGGGAGGTTGATGAAGCATTAGCCGATACAGAGGTATTGGGCTTCAGGGATCAGCTGAACGATTTGAGGAGAGATTCACGATCCGGCGCCGCGAAAAAGGTACAAATACGTTTTTCACGTCCCTGGCATTATGCTGCAACAGCAGCTATCGCTTTGGTTTTAGCAATCGGATTAGCATCTATTCTTGACAGACCTTTATCAAACCAGGATCTGCTTAAGAAGTACTACAAACCTTACGAGGTGGCATTGATCAACAGATCGAACGATGCACAGCTCGATTTGATGCTGAGACATGCACAACAACTTTATATGGAAGGCGAGTTCTCAGAAGCGGTGATCTATTTTGAAAAGGTTTTGGAAGATAAACCGAATCAGGTAGCCACCAACCTTTACACAGGAATTACCTATTTCGAGTTGGAGCAATACAAGAATGCCGGTAAATCCCTGAATAAAGTGATTGAGCACCAGGATAACCTGTATGTTGAACAGGCTGATTGGTATCTTGGATTTTGTTTTCTGGCTACGGATGAGAATGACCGTGCCCGCAGACAATTTGCCAGAATTGCCTCCAGCAACAGTTTCTACAGGAAAGATGCTGAGAAGATTCTCAGAAAACTTGACAAATAATTTTACCGTATTATCAGTATAACTAAGGTGTAATTTTAGGCTGAAAAGAATAGAATGAATGGAAATCCCACATATGATGAGCTTATTGCTGCAAACAAAAAATTGCAACAGAAAGTAGAAAGGCTGGAAGAAGTTTACCAGTCAGATTATAACAATGGGATGAGGATCAGATCAAGGTTTCTTTCAAATGTCTCTCACGAGATCAGAACACCGATGAATGCGATTCTGGGGTTTTCAAGCCTCCTTCAAAATGATGGCTTGACACAAAACGAGAAAGAGGAGTATCTATTCTATATTTCACACAACAGCCAGGCGCTCTTAAAAGTAATGGATAATATTATTGACCTGACCTTGCTGGAGACGGAGAACCTGAAATTGAATCAGGAACAGGTTAGTATTCAGGATCTGATCGCTCAGGTGTATGAATATCATAACAGGGAGATGGCAAGGACGACAGGCGAGAGGGTGGCAATACTAATGAGTATGCCGAATAACAACAGTCGCATTATAGTTTATGCGGATGCTTACAGGCTCAAAAGGGTTATGGATAACCTGGTTAGCTGTGCCCTCAAACACCAGAAAAAAGGTGTTGTTGAATTAAAATTGGAAATCCCGGAAAATAACCGGGTTGTATTTTCTGTCACTTGTGAAGGAAATACCCAGCTCATTAGAAGAGCGAAAACGATCTTTGAAAATAATGGAAGTGATGATGACTGGCATAACCAGTTAGACAATACAGGGGTGGTCTATAAATTGACCCGTGACCTGACAGAGGCGATGGGTGGTACTGTATGTCTGAATAGCAGTGAAGATGATGAAAAAGTTGATATCATGATTGATTTCCCGGTGCATAGCATCGAGCAGAAGGATATCAACAGAGCCAAACTGCACGATAAAGGTTCAAAAGAGATTCCCGCTTTTAATAGTAATTAGGGTTGATTGTTCAAATCAAGTATTAAAAGGGAAGATCATCGAAACCGGAATCATTGGCAGGAGGCTCAGCATTAAGGGGTGAACCGCTATCAGAATCAGTTGAACTTTGAATGTCTGGAGAAATTGGGGATTCTTTTATTGATTGTTGTTCTTTTTCAATTCTCCACGCATCCAAATTCGTAAAGTAGGACACTTTACCATCTTTTTCCCACTTGCGTCCCCTGAGGTTGAAGCTGACTTTTACCACATCATCAGTTTGCAGAGAATCCAACATTGCACACTTATCCTGGACTGCCTGGAATTTTATATATTCCACGAATTCAAATCCGCCACTGCTGGTCTCTTTTATCTCAACTATGAATTCTCGTTTCTGAAATTTGTCTGAGATCTGCTGTGTCTGGAATACCTCTGCAACGCGTCCTGTTATTTCAAAGCTCATAAATATCTTTTTTAATGTCTTGTATAAGATTATAGATGCAAAACTAAATAAAACTAATGCAACATTGTTGCAGTTGAACGATTAGTCGGAAGAAAAAGCCAAATTTCGTCTTTAAAAAAACAGGTTAGCATTTCGCCAACCTGTTTTTTCTTTTCTTTTTTTATAATTCCTACTCTCCGGCTTCGAATGACAATAATTCCACGTCGAAAATCAAGACTGAGTTTCCAGGTATTTTTTCACTGGCACGGGGACCGTATGCAAGATCTGCAGGAATAGTGAATCTATATTTGGAACCAACATTCATCAATTGAAGTCCTTCTGTCCATCCTTTGATCACTCCGTTAAGCGGAAATGATATTGGCTCACCTCTATCAACGCTGCTGTCAAATACTGTTCCATCGATTAATGTTCCATGGTAATGAACTTCAACAACAGATGTTGCACTTGGTTTTGCTCCTTCACCTTCTGTTAAAATTTCATACTGAAGACCTGATTCAGTGACAACAATACCTTCTTTCTCAGCATTTTCCTCGAGATATAATTCGCCATCCAATTGAGCAATATTAGATGCTTCATTTGTTGCTTCCTGCTTGGAAATTTGCTCTTCCTGTAATTTTGCATCCTCTTTTTCTCTTATTTTAGCATCCAGTTCCATAGCTATAGGGCTAAGGGTTTCCGGATTATAGGATGAACTGTCGTTAAGTACAGTATTGATACCTGAAATAATGAGATCTCTATCCATAAAAGATTGGATCATTGGATCATTTCTGAATCCGATAAACAACCCAAGGATATAGCTTAATGAATCATAGTCGTTCTCAAGTTTGACCTGAGACTCTGATTTTACCTTTGTACCGCCTACAAAATTACTTGTAAAGAAACCACCGATGAAAGCTATGATGGTCACAATAACAACAACTTGAATAGTGAATGATTTTTTGTTCATGATTATAAGAATTGTGTTTTTTTAATGAAGTTGCGAATTTAGGGGAAAAAATCTGGAATATGAAAGGATAGAAGTTGTAATTATGAAATTT
>JAUUZQ010000069.1 GCA_030589895.1 Bacteroidales bacterium | reverse complement strand
TACGGAACTTACTACTGTATTAATTCCCGGTGCAGGACCGCCGGCGCAGAGTATTGCAACTGCATCTTTCATATTAGCCATTTTTAAGTATTAATGTCTTATTTATTTCAATTCACAATTTGAAATGGCGAAAATACACAAAATTGAAAAATAAACAGCCTTGAAATGTTCTAAATAACACTCCTCTCCCTCACAAAAGAGCTATCTCCCTTCCAAAAATGGGAATAATAACGCTTCGAATTTACATTTTTAAAAAAAACAGAATTCTTAAACTCATAAACATCCACACACAAGTTAATTGTCCCCCTCTTACTTCGGCACTTTTACTTTTCACAATGTACTTCTCACATATATTTCGTATTTTTGCAACTCATTTGCAAATTATAATGAATCCGGAAACACTTTTACAGGATCAGGGGCTAAGTAAAACAAAGAACAGGTTGAATATCCTAAGGCTGCTCATGCGTACAAATGTACCACTTTCAGGAAAGGATATATGTGAAAAACTGGTGTTAAAGTGCGATAAATCAACTGTCTACAGAACTCTGAATTCTTTGTTCGACAAGAATATGCTACAACGTGTTATCATCGACCATGAAGTAAAATATGCACTTCGTGATAAACACAATGCCAATTCAGCACAGGAGGCAGACCATGTACACTTCAAGTGCATGAAATGTGAAAAGGTAATTTGCATGACGAATCTGTTGGTAGAGGACTATACTCTGCCTGAGGGATATGTAAAAAAAGAGAACCAGTTTTTAATTATGGGAACCTGTAAAGAATGTCAATAACAGAACAAATAAAGGATTTCTTCCTCATAAAATGGATCAGAAAAATCTTTGTTTTTCTGTTGATCATACCTGTGAAAATATATCAATGGGTGATATCACCTATGCTTCCTGCATCATGCAGGTATGAGCCCAGCTGTTCAAGTTACGCCATTGAGGCATTGAGGATACACGGACCAATAAAAGGGCTCTTCATGGGAACAAAAAGGATCTTAAGTTGTAATCCATGGGGCGGACATGGTCACGATCCTGTGCCGCCAAGAGGAACTCCTCTGTTTAAATTTAAAAAATACAACGCAAAATAATGAAACATCCATCTCATAAATTTAACACACAAGGAACCGAGTTTACGAGCTCAACGAAATCAAATGACTATAATGGATGTTCCATGTGAGCAATAAAAAATCAATTACAAACAGATGAAAAATATATTTCTGCTACTAATAACTTTCACTCTGATCTCCTGTGGAAGCAATGAAAAGAGTGAAGAATCAAATCCTGCACTAAGTGTAAGTATTCTCCCTCAAAAATATTTTGTGGAGCAAATTGCAGGTGATATGTTTACGATAAACGTAATGATCCCTCCCGGGGCAAGTCCTGCCACTTATGAGCCTAGCTCTGCTCAATTAATAGCACTCACTGAGACGGATCTATACATGAAAATGGGCTATACCGGTTTTGAAATATCATGGATGGAGAAACTTATTTCAATCAATAAAACCATGAAGGTGGTTGATTTGTCTGAAGGAGTCGACCTGATAATGGAAAAGCACCAGCACCATGGTGGAGACCATATTGGAAGTGTAGATCCTCATATCTGGCTCTCACCAAAGAATGCAAAAATTATCTCTGAAAATATTCTGCTTGCACTTTCTGATGTTTATCCTGAAAATGAAGCCGTTTTTAACAGGAATTATCAAACACTTCTCACACAGCTCGATAGCCTGGATAGATTCATTGAACATGAGATGAGCGGTCTGAAAAAAAGAAGTTTCATTACTTACCACCCTTCCTTGTCATACTTTTCAAGGGATTATAATCTAAATCAATATCCAATGGAATTAGAAGGCAAAACGCCTTCTTCAGCCTACCTTAAAGAGCTGGTGGATTTAGGAAAATCGGAAAATATTGAAATTATCTTTCTACAGATGCAATTCGATCAGCACAATGCAGAGGTAATCGCAAAGGAATTAGGTGCTGAGATTGTACAGATCAATCCTTTAGACCCGGAATGGTACAAACAGATGTTATTTATTTGTTCGAAAATTACTGAAAAACTATAATGGATCAGCCACTTATCTCACTCTCGAATATTGATGCAGGCTATAACGGTAAAACTGCTCTGAAAGGTGTAAATTTTGAAATTTTTAAGGGTGACTTTATTGGAGTAATAGGACCAAATGGAGGAGGGAAAACCACACTTCTAAGAGTGATTCTTGAGCTGATTAAACCAAGCAAGGGAAAAATAAAGCGATATATTGAAAAATCAGATATCGGTTATCTTCCCCAGGTAAATCAATTTGACGATAAATTTCCAATTACTGTTTCTGATGTAGTTCTTTCAGGGATGACAAAAGGGATTAATCTGAAACGAAAAAGAAATGCATCTGCAGAAAAAAGAGTAGAAGAGACCCTGAACAGGGTGGGTGTAGATGCATTGAAAAATCGTCCCATTGGTGAGCTGTCGGGAGGTGAGTTACAAAGAACTATGCTGGCGCGTGCTATCATTTCTGTCCCTGAATTACTTGTACTTGACGAACCCAATACTTATGTTGACAATCGCTTTGAGCAAGAACTTTATCGGATCCTGAAGGAGCTGAATGAGACCATGGCCATTCTACTTGTTTCACATGATGTGGGTACAATTTCACCGTATATAAAGACCATAGCCTGCATAAACAAATCATTGCATTACCATCCATCAAACGAGATCAGCATTGACCAGCTGAAAGTGTATAATTGCCCCATCGAAATGGTTACACACGGAACTGTTCCTCACAGGGTTATTGGTGAACATAAATCTGACTAATATGGAAATTTTTCAACTCCTGGAATATGATTTTTTCAGAAATGCCTTCTTAGCAGCATTCCTGATGTCCATCACTTGTGGAATTATCGGTACATATATTGTTGCACGACGCATGGTCTTCATCAGCGGAGGTATTACACATGCCTCCTTTGGCGGAGTGGGTATCAGTTATTTCTTCGGATGGCCACCTATGGCTGGAGCAGCAGTATTTGCCCTTATTGCAGCTATCACCACAGAGAATCTCACAAGAAAGAAGGTGATCAGAAATGACTCACTGATCGCTGTCATGTGGTCTTTGGGTATGGCCATTGGAATTATATTTATCTATCTCACACCCGGTTATGCGCCAAACCTGATGAGCTTTCTGTTTGGCAGCATTATCACCGTTACAACAACAGATTTGATTCTGATGTTGGCTCTTACCCTGGTAGTAATGCTATTCTTCATTCTGTTCTACCGTATAATCCTGTTTGTCTCTTTTGATGAACAATTTGCAAAAACACGTGGAATTCCTGTTATGCTGGTAAATTACACCCTGATTATCCTTGTTGCTTTAACAATTGTTTTGAGCATTCGGGTGGCAGGTATAATATTAGTTCTTAGCTTATTAACGATCCCTCAAAATGCTGCGAATCTCTTTACCAGTAATTTTAGCCGTATAATAATCTGGTCGGTAATCCTTGGTTTTATTGGAGCATTTTCCGGATTACTTGTTTCCTATTATCTCAACATTCCTTCAGGAGCAACTATTATTTTTAGTCTGGTTACTATATATGTTCTTGGAAGGGCAATTAAAGCAATAAGTTCACAAAGGAGAATCCTGAGTAAATAATTTTCATTAATTTCATCTCACGAAAAAGAAGATATAAATGGTAGATAAAAATATTATAGAACAAGCCTGGGAGAACAGAGAATTGCTAAATGAGAAACCGGTACAGCAGGCTATAAATGAAGTAATTGAGCTACTGGACAGCGGACATCTAAGGGTCGCTGAACCTGCCAATGAGGGCTGGATAGTTAACGATTGGGTAAAAAAAGCCGTAATACTCTATTTTCCCATCAGAAAGATGGAAACCATTGAAGTTGCTCCCTTTGAGTTTCATGATAAGATACCATTAAAAACAGGTTACAAAGAAAAAGGAATCAGGGTGGTACCCCATGCAGTGGCACGTCATGGATCTTATATAGCCAGGGGTGTTATTATGATGCCTTCCTATGTCAATATTGGCGCATATGTTGATTCAGGTACAATGGTGGATACCTGGACAACTGTTGGATCCTGTGCTCAGGTTGGCAAAAATGTACATTTAAGTGGAGGCGTAGGGATTGGCGGGGTTCTTGAACCTGTACAGGCTGCTCCTGTAATCATTGAAGACAACTGTTTTATTGGTTCAAGAAGTATAGTAGTGGAAGGTGTAAAAGTGGAAAGTGAAGCGGTACTCGGCGCCAATGTAGTTATTACCCAATCAACAAGAATCATTGATGTTTCAGGAGAAACACCTATAGAACACAGGGGTGTGGTTCCTGCCAGATCTGTTGTCATTCCGGGAACATATACGAAATCATTTCCAGCTGGAGATTACCAGGTGGCTTGTGCGTTAATTGTGGGTAAAAGAAAACCATCAACCGATCTCAAGACATCATTGAATGATGCGCTGAGGGAATATAATGTAGCCTTTTAATGAGGATAGCTTTTGATGCAAAACGGGCGTTTAATAATTCCAGCGGACTGGGAAACTATAGTCGCTACACTATCACTTCGCTTTGTCAGCAATATCCTGAAAACAATTATCTTCTCTATACTCCTGATGTAAAATCAAAAATCGGATTTCAAGCACCTGCCGGAACTGAAATTGCAATGCCCGATACTTTCTTCTCCAAAAAATTTAAAAGTTATTGGAGGAGCGTTGGCTTGACAAAGAGACTAAAAATAGACAATATAGATCTATACCATGGATTATCTAATGAACTGCCAGTGGGTATTGAGAGGTCAGGGATAAAAAGTGTTGTTACCATACATGATTTAATATTCATGCGTCTTCCTGAATTGTATAAGTCATTCGATCGGAATGTTTATCTGAAAAAGACCCGAAATGCAGTAAGTGAAGCAAACCAAATTATTGCCATTAGTCAGCAAACAAAGGAAGATATTCTGGAATTGCTAGATGCAGATGAGAAAAAGATAAATATTATATACCAGGGTTGTCATCCATGGTTTTACAATGTAATGGAAAAGAAGATTCTTGAAGAAGCAAGACTCAAATACAAATTACCTCAAGCCTACCTCCTATATGTCGGAACGATTGAAAAAAGAAAAAATCTACTGAAGATTATTCAGGCTTTGCACAAGGGAAAAATCGATATTCCACTTGTTGCTGTAGGCAAGAAAACTCCATACATGGATGAGATAAACAGGTATATTCAGGAAAACGGGATAGTAAATGTTTCTTTCATTCACTATATACCCAATCGCGATCTTCCTGCAGTTTATCAGCTTGCCCATGCATTTGTATATCCCTCCTCATATGAGGGATTTGGTATTCCCGTATTGGAAGCACTGAACTCAAAAATACCTGTAATAACATCCAGGGGAGGATGTCTGGAGGAGACTGCAGGAGCTGGAGGAATATTTGTGAATCCCGAAGATCCTGATGAGATGATCAATACCATCTCCCGGGTAATTGAGAACGAGGATTTACGTAAAAAATTAATAAAGGAAGGTAGTGAACATGCCCTGAAATTCAGAGCAGTAAATACAATTCCGCAACTTCTCGATGTATATAACAAATGTTTCAAATGAGACAAGAGATTGAAAAAGCTGTAAAAATCATTAACGAGGGAGGAATTATACTATACCCAACAGATACAATTTGGGGAATAGGTTGCCTGGCAACAGACCCGGATGCAGTACAAAAGGTGTATGATATCAAAAAAAGAACCGATACAAAGAGCATGCTGGTTCTGCTCGACAATGCAAACAGATTACCCTCCTATGTGGATGAAGTTCCGGATATAGCCTGGGAATTAATTGAAGCAACAGATAAACCGCTAACTATCATTTATCCCGGTGGAAAAAACCTTGCTGAAAATCTTCTGTCGGAAGATAAAACCATTGGGATCAGAATCCCGGAAGATGATTTCTGCAGGCAACTTATCCAAAAACTTCGCAGACCCATTGTATCCACTTCAGCTAATATTTCCGGAATGCCCTCACCTGCATTTTTCGACGAGATCGATCCTGAGATTATCAAATCTGTTGACTATGTAGTCAACTGGAGACAAGATGATTCAAGACCTGCTCAGCCATCGCCGATTATAAAATTGGGTGTTGGAGGTGAGATTATGGTTATTCGTAAGTAACATACTGGCTGGCAATTTGACTCGGATTCAGAGATTGAACATATGGAGCCAGAACTAATTCAACTCATTATTTCATGGTAAGAAAGCCCACCGGGATCTCTGTATATTTCATGAAAAAATCGGGGTAGGAACCCGCAGAGAGCTATTCGGAACCTGACAAATCTTAACACTTTCTTTACAACTCAAACAATCCATCAGGAAAGTTTGCAATAATTTGCTTGCTTTCATGATCTATGGATTCGATATAATCCGCATTGAGAGGGAGCATAATCTCCTGTTTCTCAATTTTTAAAATAAGAATAGGATTTTCAGAGCTCTTTACGAAGTCTATCACGACAGCCCTTTTTCCTGAATTTTTATCATGAACATGGAAATTCATCATTGAGGAGATATCCAAATCATCTTGGGTAGATAGCTCATGATCTCCCGGGGATGATGATTCATCAAGCCGCTCAGAAAAAACATCACAGTTTGTAAACTTCCGGGCCTCATCAATACCATCAATGAATTCAAATTTTACAACTATTCTGTCATTGCGACCAGACTCAAAAAGGTCTGTCACAAAAAAAGGAATCCGCTGTCCATCGATTGAAATGAACAGCGGATCACCTATTTGTATATTATCCAGAAGATGGGAATTTCCCTTCATCTGCAAATCGCCCTTGTAACCGTGTGGTTTAATCAGGGTTCCTATATGGCTCCCTTGTTCGGACATATTCGGCAGAATTATTTCTTGTCTTCTTTGGCAGGAGCTTCTTTCTTAGCCTCTTCCTTTTTCTCTTCTTTGGCTGGAGCTTCTTCTTTCTTCTCTTCTTTAGCTGGAGCTTCTTCCTTCTTCTCTTCTTTAGCTGGAGCTTCTTCCTTCTTCTCTTCCTTCTTCTCTTCCTTCTTCTCTTCTTTCTTCTCCTCTTTAGCTGGAGCTTCTTCCTTCTTCTCTTCTTTAGCAGGCTCCTCAGCTTTCACCTCTTCGGCTGGAGCTTCTTCCTTCTCCTCTTTCTTCTCTTCCTTCTTCTCTTCTTTTTTCTCTTCTTTAACCGGAGCTTCTTCCTTCTTCTCTTCTTTAGCAGGTTCCTCAGCTTTCACCTCTTCGGCTGGAGCTTTCTCAGTTGGTGCCTCAGCACTAACTTCTTCTGCAGGAGCAGCAGCTTCCACTTCAGCAGCCACCTCAGGCTCTGCAGCTTTTGCTTCTTTCTCAATCAAGTCAGACTTCATCTTTGCAATCTCAGCAGCACGATCTTCTTTGATTTTAGATTCATTTTCCAGTTTCTTCTTAGCAGAACTGGTTTTCTCATCAGCCAGCTTGTCAAGTTTAGCTTGAGTCTTGGCTTCTTTCTCAGTCAACCAGACCTTGAAACGCTTCTCAGCTTCAGCTTCATCAAAAGCTCCTTTTTTAACACCTTCCAGAAGGTGCTTCTTATACATAACTCCCTTATGGGAAAGGATAGCTCTACAGGTATCTGTAGGTTGAGCGCCTTTTTGTAACCAATCTAATGATTTATCAAAATCCAAAGTAATGGTAGCAGGATTGGTATTTGGGTTATACTGTCCCAATTCTTCAATATACTTACCATCTCGTGGCGCTCTGCCATCAGCAACTACAATCTGAAAGATTGCAGCAAATTTACGACCTCGTCGTTGTAATCTGATTTTTACAGGCATACTCTTAAATTTTTAATTAAACTTTATTGTTTAAAATTGTGGCTGCAAAGGTAATATTTAAACCTGTTTCTACAAAGGTTTATAAAAAATTATTGAGGGAGTCTCATTGAAATTCCTGTGGCGATGAAAAAATCAGGAGAAGAGGCTGTGACGCCAAACCCTCCGGAGATATCAACCTGAAGATTAGGCATGAGCAATAAGGTAAATCCTCCGTCAAAAAGATTTTGAAATTCTTCATTCCCAAAATTCCCAAATGTCTCCACATAAAACCCAATCTTATCTGATATCCCGAATCCTGCAGCAATTGAATAATTTTTTGTAGGCGACATGTCATTGTCTTCCCATACCATACCAATATTATATCCAAGAGAGAAGCGCTTTGTGATCGTATGTGAGGCAGCCAGGATCAATTCCGGAATTGCATTATCCCTTGAGAAATCAGACGCAAAAACCGAAACCTGAACATGTGCCAGCAGTGCTATCTCAGGAATCAATCCTTCCTGTTCAGTCAGATTTATTTTGGTCCCTAATGCAAGAGGACTTAGCCCCTTCTGTTGAATTTGAACAGGTGAATCTGGAATTCCATAGCTTAAAGTACTATAATCCATTGCCAGTCTGAGCTCCACTCCTTCGAATAATCCATATCTAATAAGTGTTTCGGCATAACCAAGGGATGTTTCATCCATGATCTCCTGTGAATCAAACTTATATGAAAAACCTGTTTCGACCTGAATGCTACCCAATGGTACAGCGACGGAAGATTCAGTTTTATCGGGCCTGTCGGTTACCAGCTCTGATACTTCAACAATATCCTGTGCTCCAATATTATTAATACCTAAGACAAACCCAATGATTATAATAATCGAAAAAAATCTATACTTCATTTTTTTATTCTTAATGTAAATACTTAAATGATGGACTGTCCTTTTTTTTTATTCTTTAAGCAAATACATAGATAATAGACTGGTCTTTTTTTAAATTCTCTTGCTTAAGCTTGTAAAGATATATCATCTCCTTTGAAACACAATTGAATAGAAAATATTTGGAATCCCACTCCTGAAAAGTAACTTTTAGCATATTACCATATAAACCTTTTCCAAAAACGCCATCAAAATTACTTATTAACATTCTTCTCAAATTCCATAAATATTCCTAATTTTATAGCTTGAATAAGCTATGTTTATCTGACTGTTAATTAGCTTATTAAGTTAATATAAAATAATTATTGAGCAGCTATGTTTTTAATTTACGATACAGAAACCACCGGACTTCCCCTTCGCAACAATGCCCCCATTGAGGACCTGGATAATTGGCCCAGGATTGTCCAGATTGCATGGCAATTACATGATAAATCCGGTACACTGCTCAAGTCTGATAACCTGATCATCAAACCTGATGGATTTGAAATCCCCTATTCAGCTGAAAAAATACATGGGATCTCCACATCCAAAGCAAAGGAAGCTGGTATTCCATTGGCCGATGCCATGTCAAAATTTGCAGATGCTGTCAATGAGTCATCATACGTCATTGGCCACAATGTAAAATTTGATATCAATATTACAGCTGCAGAATTTCTTAGGGCCGGAGTTGCGAATGAATTATTGAACAGACCACATGTCTGTACAATGGAACTTACCCGTGAGTTTTGTAAGCTACCCGGTGGACGAGGAAATAAGTTCAAATCTCCAAAATTAGAGGAGCTGTACTCCATTCTGTTCTCCGAAGGATTCCCCGAAGCACATAACGCTTCAGCAGATGTAAATGCTACTGCAAGATGCTTTTTTGAGCTGTACAGACAGAGAGTTATTACTGTTGAATATTTAAAAATTCCATTAGAGGACTTCCGCTCATTTATTGAGAATAACCCCAATACTGTTTCTACTTTTGAAATTGATCTTCAATCTAATTTTACCAATTCAACTGAAGAACCTGAAGAAGCAGAGGGATCCTTCGCTGAAGAAGCTACGGAGGACAAGAAAGAGGAAGATCATAGCAGTGAGGAGATGGAGGAAATTCCATATTGCCATCTTCATGTTCACACCCAGTATTCCATTCTGGATGGCGCTGCCAATATTCCACTCATGGTTACCAAAGCTGTTGACGACGGCATGAAAGCCATTGCCATTACCGATCATGGCAATATGTTTGGCGTCAAAGAGTTTCATAATGAAGCAACTAAGCGGGGAATTAAACCAATCATCGGCGTTGAAGCATATGTTGCAAATCGCTCCAGATTAACAAAAGAGAACAAAAATCTTGACGGGAACAGCCATCTTGTACTCCTGGCCAAATCTAAAATTGGATATTATAACCTGGTGAAACTTGTGTCAAGGGGATGGACTGAAGGATTTTATTACAAGCCTCGTATTGATTTTGAACTCCTGAAGGAATACAAAGAAGGAATCATTGTTACCAGTGCCTGTTTAGGTGGAGTGATCCCCCAGGCTATCATGAATAAATCAATTGATGAGGCCGAAAAGATATTGCTTGAATACAAGGAACTCTTTGGTGATGATTTCTACCTTGAACTGATGCGTCACCGCACAAACGATCCGGAAAAAGACCGTATTGTATTTGACGACCAGGTTTTCGTTAACAGAACACTGCTGGAATTAGGAAAAAAGCACAAGGTGAAGTGCATTGCTACCAACGATGTCCATTTTATCAATGAGGAAGATGCCGCAGCACATGACCATCTCATCTGTTTAAGTACCGGAAAAGACCTGGACGATCCTAATCGAATGCACTATACCCAACAGGAGTGGTTCAAAACGCAAGATGAAATGCGTGAACTCTTCAAAGATATCCCTGATGTACTTGCCAATACAATTGAAATAGCTGAGAAAATTGAAGAGTACGAGCTGAGTTCAAAACCGATCATGCCTCTTTTCAATATCCCTGATGACTTTGACAATGAGGATGATTATCTCCGGCATCTTTCCTTGCAGGGTGCAGAAAAAAGATATGGAGCTATAGATGCTGAGCTTCAGGAGCGTCTCGATTTTGAATTGAATACTGTTAAACGAATGGGATTCCCCGGATATTTCCTGATAGTACAGGACTTTATCAATGCGGCACGAGAAATGGGGGTTTCAGTTGGACCGGGACGAGGATCTGCAGCAGGATCCGCAGTGGCATACTGCCTCGGTATTACCGATATTGACCCTATCAAATATGACCTGCTTTTTGAAAGATTTCTAAACCCTGATCGTATATCAATGCCTGATATCGATATCGATTTTGATGAAGATGGTCGGGATCTCGTGCTTAAATGGGTCGTTAATAAGTATGGTAAGGATGTGGTTGCACACATCATTACTTTTGGAACGATGGCTGCAAAAATGGCCATCAGGGATGTAGCACGCATTCAAAAACTACCGCTACCGGAGGCCGACAGATTGGCTAAGTTGGTTCCGGAAAGACCTGGCACTACTTTAAAGAAGGCTTATGAAGAAGTTGAAGAACTAAGAAAAGAGAGAGACTCGGACAATCCACTTATTGCCAATACACTGAAATTTGCAGAGACATTGGAAGGCTCAGTCAGACAAACAGGATTACATGCATGTGGCATTATTATTGGAAAAAGTGACCTCTCTGATAATATTCCAATATGCACCTTAAAGGATGCTGATCTACTTGTAACACAGTACGATGGAAAACATGTCGAAGATGTTGGAATGCTAAAGATGGATTTCCTGGGACTGAAAACCCTTTCCATTATAAAAGATACTGTTGTAAATGTAAAAGAATCGAAAGGGATAGATATTGATATTGACAATCTCCCCCTTGAGGATGAACTCACTTTTGAATTATATTCCAATGGAAATACAACCGGCCTGTTTCAATTTGAATCTGCCGGAATGAAGAAGCACCTTCGTGACCTGAAGCCTAACAGATTCGAAGATCTAATTGCCATGAACGCACTGTACAGGCCCGGTCCGATGGAATACATCCCAAGCTTCATCAATAGAAAACACGGGAGAGAGAAGATCGAATACGATATTCCTGTCATGGAAGAATATCTCAAAGACACCTATGGAATTACTGTCTACCAGGAGCAGGTGATGCTTCTGTCACGAGAACTGGCAGGATTTACCGGGGGAGAAGCAGACTCTTTGAGAAAGGCCATGGGTAAGAAGATCAAGAAGATGATGGACGAACTTAAAGTGAAGTTCGTAGAGGGATGTAGGAATAATGGTCATGAGAAAAAAGTTACTGAGAAGATATGGAAAGACTGGGAGGCATTTGCACAATATGCATTCAATAAATCACACTCAACTTGTTACGCATATGTCTCTTTTCAAACTGCATACCTCAAAGCACATCACCCTGCCGAATTTATGGCTGCTGTATTGAGCAGGAATATTACTGATATAAAGAAAATTGGATTATTCATGGACGAATGCCGCCGCATGGAAATCTCAGTCCTTGGTCCTTGTATAAACGAAAGTAATCTGAAATTCACTGTCAACAAACAGGGTGACATCAGGTTTGGACTTGGAGCAATAAAAGGGGTAGGCGAATCGGCTGTCGAACTTATCATCGATGAGAGAAAAGAGAATGGCCACTACACAGATATCTACGATTTCGTCGAACGAAATAAGCTTTCATCAGTCAATCGAAAAAATATGGAAGGGCTGGCCATAGCAGGTGCATTTGACTCATTTGGAGGCTTTAACAGGAGACAATATATTGAGATTGAAGAAAATGAGCCCTCTTTCATTGAAAAATTAATAAAATACGGTAACAAGATTCAATACGAGAAGAATACGCCACAAATAAACCTGTTTGGTGAAATGAACCAGGGAACTATCTCAAAACCTGAACCACCGGATGTGGAAGAGTGGCACTTGCTCGATAAAATCAACCAGGAAAAAGAACTCATCGGCATGTACTTAACAGCACATCCTCTTGACAGATATAAAGTTGAAGTTGACTCCTACTGTAATACAAACCTACACCAGTTACACGATTTAAAATCTTTAAGTGGTCGGGATTTTACATTCGCCGGCATGATCAAGACTGTCAGAGACGCGGTGGACCAATGGAAAAACAAACCCTATCTGCTCGCTGTCATGGAAGATTATACTGAATCATATAATGTCAGGATAAAGGGAGATGATTATGTGAAGTTCAAACAATATTTCTCTCCTGGAGTAGCATTAATGATCAGGGCAACAGTAAACGAATGGAGGCCAAGAGATGAACCGGGAAAAGTAGTTTATTCCCTAAAAGTTAAACATATAACAATGTTAGCTGATGTCAGGGAGAAAATGACCAAAGCGGTTCATATAAACATCAACTTAAAAGATGTCAATGAGAAATTTATTACTGAGCTTGAAAGCCATACCATATCCGGAAAAGGAAAACTATTAAAAATAACAGTACTTGATGATGAAAGTAATCTAAAACTGGATTTATTCAGCCGCAACAGACAAGTTGAATTAAGTGATGAGCTGATTGACTATCTAAAAAATGCTGCTGAAATGGATTTCAGGTTGGAGTGATGAACTTTTTAACTAATTTTGCGTTGTTTTATAAATATGAATTTTAGATAAATAAGTAACTATGGCATTAGAAGCAACTGATAGCAATTTCGAAGAATTAGTACTCCAGTCTGACAAACCCGTAATTGTTGACTTTTGGGCAGAATGGTGTGGCCCTTGTAGAATGGTTGGCCCAATTGTTGAAGAGATTGGCAATGATTATGAAGGTAAAGCGATTACAACCAAGCTTGATGTAGACAGCAATCCGGGTGTAACTCAGAAATATGGTATTAGAAATATCCCTACTATTCTGTTTTTTAAGAATGGAGAAGTTGTTGACAAGCAAGTTGGGGCAGTCCCAAAAAGCACTTTAGCAAGTAAGCTTGACGCACTGTTATAGTGTGTGAAAACCTATTGTATTTTACCGCAGCTGATAATGAAACACTGATTTCAGATTCATCTGCGGTTTTTATTTTATTCTATGATTAAAAGAGTTTGTGTATTTGCAGCTTCCAGTCCGGGAATCCCCGAACTATACCTGAAAGCCTCTCGTGAGATGGCCGGGATTTTGACAGAGCTAAACATAGCAATGAACTATGGCGCCGGATCTGTTGGAATTATGGGTGCTATGGCGGACGTGATGTTGGAAAAACAGGGGATTGTAACTGGTATCATCCCGGAATTTATGAAAGAGATGGGATGGATGCATCCACATCTATCCGACCCGGTCATTGTGAAGACAATGCATGAAAGAAAAAACCTAATGGTCTCAGATGTTGACGGGGTCATTGCAATGCCGGGAGGCGTGGGAACTCTGGAAGAGTTACTTGAGGTCATCACACTCAAACAACTGGGTCAATTTCTGAAGCCAATAATTATCCTCAATACAAACAACTACTACGACCAGTTAATAAAACAATTCCAACTAATGGTCGACGAGAATTTCATGCGCCCGCTACATGGAAGCATTTGGCAGGTAGCCTCCTCACCTTCTGAGGTAATATCTTTGATTGAAAACGAGCCGGATTGGGATCCTTCAACAATAAAATATGCTGCCGTGGAAGCAAATGTCGGCCGTGTCAGAACTTCCGACCAATAATCAGGATATCATCTACTTGCTGTACTTGTCCTCTCCACTTCTCAATTGATTCATCAAGGATTTTACGCTGATTATCAACAGGCTTAGCTGCAATAGCAATCATCAATTCCTTCATGTTTTTTGACTTGAATTTTTTTAATTTCTCGCCACCAAACTGATCGGCATATCCATCGGAGAACAGGTAAATAACATCATCTTTTTGTATACTGACTTCAGTTGTTGTAAAGATCTTTTCAGAATTATCAAATGACCTTCCAATAGCTTGTCTGTCGGCTTTAGTTTCCAATAACTCTCCATTTCTTATTAAGTACAAAGGATTAAATGCTCCGGCAAATTCAACTATACGCTTCGATTTATCGAACGAAATTAATGCAAGGTCCATTCCATCATGCACATCTCCGCCAAATCCTTTCTGGTGCAAAGTATTCACTATTTCCCTGTTCAATTCCGTAAGAATCCGTCCTGGCTCCAGTACACCATATTGATTAACAATTCTATTCAATGAGTTATGGCCAATAATAGACATAAATGCTCCGGGAACACCATGTCCGGTACAATCTACAGCAGCCATAAATTGCCTGTCCCCCACCTCTGCAAACCAATAAAAATCACCACTCACGATATCCTTTGGTTTAAATAGAATAAAAGTATCCGGAAATGGAGATTCTGCAGGAAGAATTGCAAATTGTATGCGCTTTGCATACCTGATACTATCAGTAATATCTTTATTCTTTTCTGTCAATTCCTCTTTCTGTGCCACAACAACAGCAGTGCGGTCACTGACCTTATCTTCCAATATCCTGTTTTCCCTGAGCAGTGCCCTCTCCCTCACCTTGACATATGTAAAGATTAGAAAGCCAACAGCAACCAAAACTGATAGAATAAACCACCATGTCTGATAAAATGGAGGTTTGATCTGAAAACTAAAAGCAACAGGAGGGTCATTCCAGACACCATCACTATTTTTTGCCTTTACATAGAATGTGTATTTCCTTGCCGGAAGCGCCGGATAAGTCACCTGGGCTATTTTGCTTGCAGGTCGCCAATCAATATCGATACCTTCCATCATAATCTGATACTCAACAGCATCAGGATTAAGCGAGATACACCTGTAATCAAATATCAATGAGTTTTGTTTGTGAGAAAGAGTCATATTCTCCTCCAGAGGCATAGGTTTATAGTTCACCATTAAGGAAGTAATATGTGTCAATGGTTCCATGATATCCATGTCCTTTAAATAGGGATTATATCTGGTGATGCCTGCAACTGTTCCAAACCAAATATTTCCATCATTGTCCAGGCATGTAGCATTCTGATTGGTTTCAATACCCACAAATCCACTTTTCCTGTTATAGCCAAATATCTTATCCTCTTTCTGAAGATATTTATTGAGTCCTTTATTCGTCCCAACATAAATATTATTGTCCTCATCACAATTCAATAAATTGATCAAATTGGCAAGTAATCCATCCTGAACGGTAAGGTGACGAACCACCTGATCAGTAGCCGGGTCATATGCCAAAACACCACGCCCTTCTGTACCAATCCATATTTTACCATTCTTATCCTCGACGAAACAAGTCGGTGTTACATTCATTCCAAGATCCGGATGCTGAAATTCTGATCCTTCAATTACTGTGATTCCCCTTCCTTCCATACCAACCCAAATACGTCCGTCATTACTTGAAAGAACTGCAGATATTTCACTTCCAGCCAAGCCGCTCGCCTGAGACAGTTTATCGACTTTTTTATTATCAATTTCATAATAGATGAGACCATCCAGGGTTCCTACCCACAGGTTATTATCATTGTCTATACATTGTGCTGTAATTTGATTGTGAGAAAGGTTACGATTCACGCGTGGTTCAAAGTTAAACTTCCCCTTGCTTGTATAGGTAAATACTCCTTGTCCGTCAGCTGCAATCCAGATATTTCCATTTTTGTCTTTGTCTATATACCGAACACGCTCTCCTTCAAGCTTATCAAAATCCCTGATAACAAACCCATTCTCATTCATCGTTAAAATAGAGACTCCCTGATTTGTCCCAATCCAGAATTTATCATCAGACATTTGCTCAATGGCCCATACCTGTGGACTGATCAAGCCATCTTCTTCAAAGAATGAAACAAAATAATCACCCTTATATGCACATAGTCCATTTTCATTTGTTCCAATAAGGATATTTCCCTCCTTATCCTCCATTATTTTCCAAATCTTATTCCCTGGCATTCCATTTCGCATATCAAATATCTGAATCTGATCATCCTCTCCAATCCTTGCCAATCCACCACCCCAGGTTCCTATCCATATATTTTCATATTTATCCTCGAACAATGTGCTGACAAAATTGGAAGTCATCCCCAATTTAATCAGATCATACATCGTGGCATCATTCAGGGCCGGCACGTATTTGTATAATCCACCATTGTGCGTTCCAAACCAAAAATTCTTCTTGCTGTCTTCGAAGATTGTGGAAGTTGTAAAATAACTTGGTATGCCTTTTAGCTTCACATTATTAAATTTGGCACTGTCACTATCATATTTCTTAACAACAAGGTCTGTAACAAAATAAAGGATACCATCGTTTGAAACAAAACTGCTATATACACGATCTGACAGTCTGCTCCCTAAGAATTTTTCATATTTTACTTCACTTAATGCAGCAGACGGATTGCTGATAACCACAGCTCCTGATCCATCAGAAGTTATCCATATCTGGCCTTCAGCATCTTCAATAATTGAAGTAATATTTGACTTAAATAACAATTCTGCATCAATGAATAATTCAAATTTCTCACCGTTGAAACGGGTAATCCCTCCGGCATCATGACCAAACCATATGTTTCCTTGAGAATCCTCACAAATGGCTCTGACACCATTTTCAGCAATTCCATTTTCAGCTGTATAATTAATAAATTCCAAACCGTCGAACTGAGTAGCTCCAGCTCGTGTTCCCATCCAGATATTGTCATTTTGATCCTGTACTATAC